>CAYWLT010000081.1:0-11694 GCA_964459295.1 uncultured Thermodesulfobacteriota bacterium | reverse complement strand
GAAGGAGTGGCGCCGGAAAGGCCGCCGGTGTCGGGCCGCGCATCGGTTATGTTAATGTCGTAATCCTGCCCCACCTCCGGTATCATCAGCACTTCCTGTATCTGCGGTTCGGTCTGGAGCATGAAATTTTTCGGGCTGCCTCCGCCCATAAGAAGAACCCCGGTTTTTCCCTTCTCATATAGCTTTGCGTTGAGCACAATCGCCGTGGAATCGTTCACGTCGATGCTGGGGTTGATCTTGAACTTGAATTTATCGGTCAGCGCCAATGCCTCGGCCAGAAGCTCTATGCCGGCGACATCCATTCCGATGGTGGAATCACCCGGCGATGAAGTGAACACCGGGATGCCGTTGCGGTAGGCGGCTGCCAGGACGCTTACCTGCCCGAGCCTATTCGCTTTTTCATGCCCGTTGAGCACCTTGCCCATAAGGTGGTAAAACTCCCGGGTCCCCATCTCTTTTTGAAACTCCGGCCGCACCAGTATTTCACGCAATCGCCGGTCGGTTTCCATGAGCACATCTTCGTAGTCAAGCAGGACATCGTAGATACGAGTCACGCCCTTATCCCGGAGATCGGCGTCATCCACGTTGTGGCTGCCGCGGAACAAGGGCAGGTTGAAGGCGAAATGCATGTCGTGATACATGTTCGCGCCGGTGGCAACCATCCAGTCGACGAATCCATGGTTCATCAGCGGGATGATGGCCGACGGGCCCAGGCCTGCGGGGATGAGCGCGCCCGCCAGGCTGAGGCCGATGGTGACCTCCTGCCGCGAATAGTGGTCGCGGAGCAAATGGCAGGCCGCCCGAAGGCGCCCCCCATTGTAGGCGTCAAGGTTATCAATCAGGCTTACGACGCCGGTTCTTTTTGTAATCGGCGCGGGCAAGACTCGCTTGCCCGACAGATAGCTCATCTTGCCCGGGCAGGATTTTTTTTTCGGTTTTTTCATCCTTTCGCTCGCTTTTCTATAAGTAATGACCGCGTTGCATCAGATCGGTTTGGTTCTTCCGATGCACTAAAATATGCTTCCTCATAACATTTGTGCCGCATACTGTCAAAGGTAAAGTGCTGTGAACGGAACAATTGGCTAATTTCGGGTCGAACCAAGTCAACTATTTGAAAATTAATATGTTGACTTGATCCGGCCCCAATAACAAATGCTCGCTTTTCGGTTTGACATTACGTAGCATTCAAGCTAAATATAACAAGTTTTAGGAATTCCCGCATAAAAAAGCGGAAATTCCGGACTTTGAGCAAGGAGAAACCCGCATGGTCTTCACTTCGGTTACGAGCATGAACCCCACGGGTAACAGCATGAAGCGCAGGCTCGCCCGCTTACAACCCCGTCCCGCGGGACGGCGGAAAGCGGCGTCGACCATACTGGCCGCCATCTGCACGCTGCTTTTCGTAGCCACCCCCTGCCGCTCACAGACCTTTAAGCCGGTCAGGGTCGGTGATACCTTCATGCCATTTACGCTCACCAGCAATCTCACTCAGCAGGAACTAAAAGCGCTCAAACTGAGCGCTGCGAAGACCTTCTCGCTCAGCGACCTGAAGGCGGAGATTGTCGTCGTCGAGATGCTGAATGTCCACTGCCATACCTGCCGGTTGCAGATGCCGATTTTTAACAAGCTCTGGGACGCCATCCAGGCCGATAAAGTCCTCAAGGCGAAGGTGGCGATGATCGGCATTACCGTGGGGAACAATGCCGAAGAAATAGTCGCCTTTCGCAGGGACTTTCAACCTCATTATCCCATACTGGCCGATCCCTTCAAAGAGGTCTATAACAGCCTCAGCGACCCCAAAGGCACCCCTCAAACCTACATCATCAGACGCGGCGCGGGGGATGCGTGGTTCATTCTCTACCACCACCGGGGAGCGGTGGACTCACATAAAATTTACCTGGAGAAGATCAAGGGGTTTTTCAAAACCAGCCTGGAAGGAGCCGAGCCCGGCTATCGTGTCCCCCATATCGTAATGCAGGAGCTGCAAAAAAAATATCCCGCTCAATCCTTTGCTGCGAAACAGGTGCTGCTGTACTTTCCTTCGATCATCACCTTTCCGCTGGAAACCGACAGCCGAAACATGAAGAACCAGATGCCCGTCCTGCTTTCACTCCTGAAGGATAATAAGCTGGCGCTGGTAATCATCGGCAACCAGAATCAACGGTTTCCCGCCTCAACCTTGCCAGCTCTCGGCTCCACGCCCGGCGCCTTCCTGCTGGAGGATGACAACGGGACGATCAAAAAGCTGTTTGCGGTTGATGAAAATCCCCTCATCTGCCTCGTCAACGCTGCCGGCGGCATTGTTTACCGCGGAAGTTCTCTCACCGCCGCCCAGGCCGAGGAAGTGCTGGAAGGCACGGTGCCCGCCATCCACTGCGGTCTGGGCGACGATGAACTCATGGCCTTGATTGGGGGATCGATGAAGGAGATCAACCCGGAAATCAATCTGATTGAAAAGAAAGAAATGACCGTCGGGAGCGCGGTGTTTGTCGGATTCACCCCCCTTTCAATCCGGTCAGAGGAGGGGATGCTCTTCGCAAGGGTGGTGAGCAAGTACAGCATCTGCGATGTCTGCCACAATATTCATTTTTATTTTATCTTCGATCAGAACGGAAAGCTGCTGGCGGTGAAGCCGATCAAGATCACAAAATACGACAATGCGGACTTCACCCGGGATGATATGGAAAAACTGCAGGAGCGCCTGGACGGAAAAAACCTCTTCAGCCCCATCCCTTTCGATCCTGCGGTTGACGCAATCACCCAGGGCACCATGAGTTCTTACCTGGTGTTCGAGGGCGTTAATGACACCCGGACGATATTGGGCGATTTCAGGGAAAACGGGTTCAGGAAGGAATACTGGAAAGAGCAGTGCCTGACCCATCTCTGTCAAATCAAGCAGGCCCTTCTGCGCTACAAACAAAGCGGGGCATCGGGCACGCTTACCCTGGAGGACCAAACCAGCCTCAACATGACTTTATTAAAGCCTTTCCTCTCCTCGCCCCTGGCGGCACAATGCCCCACCGGGGGGCGGTACCTGCTTATCGGTGATGAGCCGCTATGTTCCACCCATGGCATGAATATTCTGCCCTGCCCCGGTGAGGAAGGGGCGGGTGCGGCGGCAGAAGAGTGAACATTGGTAAATCCAAAGAAAGGATGTTTAATAATTTGCAACAAGCGAAATCTATAGGGACGACCGGTCGCCCCTATAGTAACCCGCTCTATTTTTTCTGATGTATAAACATCGCGCCCGTTTAAAGTTTGTATTCTAAATTGAATTTTGGTCATTTGAATTTGGCTAAGAAATGGATTAAACCCCCTAACCCTCTCCCCCGGTGGGGCGAGGGAACCATTTGCTTTCCTCTATAACTTCATTAGAAAAAAGACTCCATGCCCCCTCTCCCCTCAGCGGGAGAGGGTCAGGGTGAGGGGGACAAAACACAGGAATTTATTACAATCCATTGTTCATATTTCTTTTATTTAAGGAGATTACATGTCTTCGGTTACCATAGGTATTATCGGCGGCACCGGGCTATACGCTATGGAGGGCCTGGAAAATACCAAACGGGTCAGCCTTGAGACCCCTTTCGGAAAACCCTCCGACAGCTATCTGGTCGGTGAATTGAACGGCACAGCAGCGGCCTTCCTGCCCCGGCACGGCACGGGACACAGAATCCTGCCCCACGAGCTGAATTTCCGGGCAAATATTTACGGATTCAAGCAGCTGGGCGTGGAAGCAATCATATCGGTCAGCGCGGTGGGAAGCATGAAGGAGGAGATTAAACCGCTGCACATGGTTTTGCCCGACCAGTTTTTTGACCGGACGCGCAAGCGGATCGATACCTTTTTTGGCGGGGGCATAGCGGCTCATGTGGCTTTTTCTCACCCCGTCTGTCCGCGACTCCGGGAGGTACTGCACAACAAGGTCGTTGCGCTGGGCCTGCCTGTCCACAACGGAGGGACCTATATTTGCATCGATGGGCCGCAGTTTTCGACCCGGGCGGAGTCCCTGGTCTATCGCAGTTGGAACGCTGATGTCATCGGCATGACCAACCTGCAGGAGGCCAAGCTGGCCCGTGAAGCGGAGATATGCTATGCGACGGTCGCGCTGGTCACGGACTACGACTGCTGGCGGGAAGGCGATGATACCCTGAGCATAGAAATGATCATTGAGAACCTCAATAAAAACACGCACAACGTTCAGCAGGTCATCCGCGAGGCGGTGCCGGCCATTGCGGCGGGGAAGCGGATCTGCGCCTGTCCCGAGGCGTTGCACAACGCCATCATCACCCCGGAAGACCTGATTCCCCCGCAGGTGAAAAATGATCTGCGGATCATTATCGGAAAATACCTGAAGGGGTAAAGAAGCCGTGGCAGAGCCCGGCTGGCAGGCTGTTGAAAAACACCCATCTGACGTGTGGCTCCCGGGGAGGGGCCTTTTAGCCACAACACCATTAGTCGGAACCTGTAGAACGGCAGCGACTTTGCAACCTTGTCCGACAGACCCGCATGGCAACAGCCTGTATCGAAGCCTCTGCAAAGCTGCCTGTCTGCGGTTTAATTCGTAAGGCACCGGGTCGTGCCGTAAGCTGCCAAACAAATTGTTGTGGCGTCAAAAGCCCCTCCCCGGGAGCCACATACGATTCAGCAAGCTTATTAGCCCGCTCCATTACTTTTTCAACAGCCGGCTAGTTTGCGCCTGAGAGGCCCTCTTCGACGGCCTTCATCAGCTTCAGGTTCTCCTCCTCGGTCAGATCACGGCTGCACTCAAGCCGGGTAAGGTAATCGTCGACCTCCTTGTTATCGCCGCGGAGCCTGTCTATCGCGGCATGCTGCCCGCGCACCTCCCGGTCAAGATCACTCACATCAACCCGCCAGTCCAGTTTCTCGTTGAAAAAGGTGATAATCATTTTTTCCGCATACCGGTCACCCACCGGCGCCAGGTAAAACGGAACCGGCACCCACAGGCTGACCCCGGGGATGTTGTTCCGCCGGGCCACCCAGAGCAAATAGGAATTCAGTGTCGGCTTCTGGTCCGGCGGGGTTTGATAATCAATGCTCCTCTCCGGGCGGCCGGAGGCGAACCTTTTTTTTGCCGTTTCGGAATTGAATACCATCAAGATCTCACGGGGCTGCTTGTGGAAGCTGAGGCTGAACATACACCCCAGGGTAAATAACACGCCCACCTCTGCAACCTGCCGGGCCTGGTCAATGATCGCATTCAGATAATCATACCATTGATAATGCGGGGGATCACCCAAGAAGAGCAGCGCCCGCGCTCCGGTGCCGGTGTACAGCCTGTTCTCCGGAAAGCGGATGAGATGGTTTTCCACGTTCACGCCGTCAAATGAAAAAAACGGCTCAAGGGCAATCCTCCCCCCCTCACGACATTGCAGCGCGCCGCGAAGATATTCAATGACCCCCGCACCCAGCCTGGCTGAATCCCCGCGCCATCCCGCGACCAGCGCCGCTGCCGGGACGGCCGCTTTGCCCCTTTCCTCCTGAAGCCGCGCCTCACTCACCCCTCTTACCCCCGTCTTGCAATGATTTATCTATGTCCTCAATGAGCCTGCCGATCCCCTCCATAAACTCCCGCTCGTGCGTTTCCGCCGCCTCCCCCTGCGTCCTGACCTCCCGCCCCTCCCGCAATTTTTCCAGCTGCGCTCTCATCTCGGCAGGGATTTTTTTATAGATCTCCTCAAGCTGGCCATCCGATTCTTTGATGGATTGGTCGAGCCCGCCCAGGTCGGCGGTAATGCCCAATGCACCGATCAAAAACTGCATCACCGACCTTGACGCCCGGGGATACGGCAGTGGAAAGTGGGCCACATACATCGGCACCTCCCCCATGACGCACATTCCGGCAAAGCCCCGCTCCTTTGCAACCCCCAGCAACAAACCGTTTAAGCCGCTGATGCTGCCCTCGTTCATCAACACCGCATTGGGAATGCGCTTCACCTCATCCAGAAGCTCCGGGCCGGTGGGCACTGCCCATACCTGCGGTATCATGGAATGGTGAATGGCAGCCACCGCGGCGCCGGAGGTATAAATTCTCCGGCAGCCGAATCGGGCGGCGGCGTCAAGGACCAGTTGGGCAAGCTTATACGCCTTGATCCCCTCCGCGTACGCCTTGTTCTCCGCCGATGGTTGCTCGTCGCCGATGAAAAAAAGGAGATCGCGCCCCTCATGCCGTTTATAGTAAAAGGTGTTGCGGGGAAACGCCAGCTCCTCCAGCACTCCTCCCTTGAAAATGGCCTTCGAGGGATAAAAAAAATCCCACGGCTCTATTTCGCCGATCGGTTCGGCGCCCACCGCCTTTCTCAATCCATCAACCGCAATGATGCCGACATGGCCTATTCCGGGCCAGCCGACCAGCATGACCGGATGATCGCAGCGGGGCGCGGAATGAAATCGCAAACCCATCAAGCACCTTCCTTTTGATCATGACGCTTTTTCAACCCTCTTTTACTTATACCATATAAATATCTGCCGCGGAATAAATATCGTTTGCCGATTTTAATTAACCTTTACAAGGCTTGGCAATTCAGTGCATAATGGGAAGCGGAGCACAATCGTATCGCCTGGAGAATGGTCACGGTAATGATCACCGGCGGGTTTTCCTATCTGGCCGTCATTGTATTTTTTGCCGGCGCTGTCGCGTGGGCCGAAAAGAGAGGCGCCCCCGCCTTGTTCAGGTATCTGCCTGCGGTCGTGCTCATCTACCTCGGCGCCATGCTGCTCGCCACTGCTTCCCTCTGGGGGAAAACCGGCGAGATCAGCGCCTGCTACCGGACAGCTAAAACCCACCTCCTGCCGCTGATGATCTTTCTGATGCTGCTGCGCTGTGACCTGAGAAGCATCCTGCGCCTGGGACCGAGAATGCTTTCGGGATTTTTCACCGCTTCGCTCAGCATCGTGCTCGGCTTTGTCGCGGTATTCGCGACCTTTAAGGGCATGTACGAACCCGATACCTGGAAGTCATTCGCGGCACTCTCCGGAAGCTGGATCGGGGGCACCGGGAACATGGTGGCGGTTCAGGAAGCGCTCGGCCTCCCCGCCTCCCGGATGGGATACGTGCTGCTGATGGATTCGGTCAATTACGCGGTCTGGGTGATGCTCTTGCTGGCCCTAACCCCTCTCGCCCCCTTATTCAACCGGTGGACCGGCGCTAACACGGCACTGCTGCAGCGCATCGACATGCGGCTTCACCATCCGGGCGGCCCGCCGGGTGCCGCCGGTGACGCTGCTGATCTCAGCCTCCTCCTGGGAGCCGGGCTGCTGGTTTCGGCGCTGTGCATCCGCCTGGCCGGGGAAATGCCCACCACCGGCTTTATCACCATGCCGGCATGGACGGTGATGCTGGTAACCCTGGCCGGCATCATCGGCGCCATGACCCCGCTCGCCCGCATTCCCGGTTCGACACAGCTTTCCTCGGCGGCGCTGTATGTTTTGATCGGCCTTATCGGCTCGATGGCCGACTTTACCGGGCTGACCCGCGCCCCGCTCTACATCATCTCCGGTTTTCTTATCATCGGCGTTCATGCGGCGCTTATGATCCTGGCGGCAAAAGCGTTCAAGCTCGACCTTTTTACCTGCGCGCTGGCCAGCCTTGCCAACATCGGAGGCGTCGCGTCCACCCCCATCCTGGCCGCCTCATACAGCGAGGCCCTGGTGCCCGTCGGGATCTTAATGGCGCTGATGGGTTACGTTATCGGAACCGGCGGGGGACTGCTGGTGGGCAAAATCCTTTCCCTGCTGTAGCAGGCTGTTTAAAAAAACCCGTCTGATGTGTGGCTCAAGGGTAGGGGCTTTTGAACAGCCCGGGAAAAACTGCTTTTCTACAACCTGACGGAACGGCCGTTCATCCATGAAAATTAGCGACATCAGGCTGGGTCAGCTCTCCATACCACTCCGGACACCGTTTAAGACCGCCCTGCGGACCATCACCCGGGTTGAAGATGTGCTGCTAACCATTTCCACCGATCAGGGTGCCGTCGGCTACGGCAGCGCCGCCCCCGTCACTCCCATCACCGGAGACACCGCAGACGGCATCAGGGCGGCAATTGCGGGACCGGTAAAAAAATATCTTGTCGGTCGGGCCGTTGAAAATTTCGAAGACATTATTGCGCAGCTGCACGCCTTACCGGGCGTGTGCGCCGGCGCCCGGGCGGCGGCCGATATCGCCCTTTATGATTTGTGCGGCCGGCTGCGCGCCTCTCCGGTCTATAAGCTTCTGGGCGGAGGCAGAAAGGAGCTTACCACCGACCTCACCATCAGCCTTAATGAGCCTGAAATAATGGCGCGCGACAGTCTCGATGCCGTACGCAGGGGATTTGCGACGCTCAAACTTAAAGTGGGAGGCCATCCCGCAAAGGACATGGAACGGCTCATGGCGGTTCGCATGGCGGTAGGCAAGGATATAAACCTCCGTCTTGACGCCAATCAGGGCTGGACCCCTGAAGATGCGGTCTCGCTGATAGAGAAGATGGAGGCTGAGGGCTTGGGGATCGAGCTGGTGGAACAGCCGGTGAAGGGCCCGGACCTTGAGGGATTAAAGTATGTGACCGACCGGGTTGGGATTCCGGTTGTCGCCGATGAGAGCGCATTCTCACCCCGCGATGTCGCTGACATCATCCGCATGCGTGCCGCCGACATGATCAACATCAAATTGATGAAGACCGGCGGCATCTACCCTGCCCTGCGCATCTGTGACCTGGCTCATGCCGCCGGGATGGAATGCATGATCGGATGCATGCTGGAAAGCAGGATAAGCGTTACCGCCGCCGCGCACCTGGCCTGCGCCGGAAGCGTCATCACCAAAATCGATCTTGACCCGCCGCTCCTGTGCAGCGGGGACCCGGTCGAAGGCGGCGCCCGCTATGACAACGCCCTCATCACCCTGCCCGATGCCCCGGGTCTGGGCTTCAGAGGCGTCCAAGAGAACTCTTGCGCAATAAGCAAAACTCTGACTTTAGATTTCACAAATCCTGATTTTGAGCTTCTCAAACCCTGAGTTT
Organism: uncultured Thermodesulfobacteriota bacterium; assembly: GCA_964459295.1. GTDB lineage: Bacteria > Desulfobacterota > WTBG01 > WTBG01 > WTBG01 > CAZWCD01. The sequence continues at coordinate 2,680 of CAYWLT010000081.1, read as the reverse complement.
GCTGGTTCCCGATGCTTTATGCTTCTATCACGCTTCAGTTTGTGCTATAGAAGACCCAGTGGCCAGCGGATTTGGAGGCAATGCATTGTACGCGGACAGGCCTAAAAGTGTCATCATTGGAATACTCGCGGCCGTTTTTTTTCAGTCCTTTGGCTTGTTGTACTCCTCCCTCTCGGGCGGAATCATCATGACCTTGCTCCTGGTGATCGGCTACGTCGCGTATTATCTCGTCGGACCGTCGCCCTACGCATTCATGTTCTTCTGGATCCAACCCCCGGCGAATGTCATCTGGTCTATCATCGCGGTCACCCGGCATAATAAAAAATTACTGAAAGAGATACAGGGAATGTTCTTTTAGCCCGGAGAGGAAAAAATGAACCGACGCTCGGTTGTCACCTGTCTCATCACCGTGCTATTGTTTATCTCTGGGGTAATCGCAGGAGAGGTTCCTTGGCTTAAGGACAAGGAACATTCTTCCGGAAACAGCGATCTGCAAAAAAAGAAAATCAGGCTGCAGAAATATAATAACGGCATTCCCCGGTACGGAAATTATTATGAATGGGATGGCAGCAAGTGGCAGAGATACACCTCAGATATACCAGAGCTGGGAAGTTATCTGAAAGAGGTCAGGCCGGAAGGGACAACACCGGAAACGCAGGAAGCCAAGTAGGATTAAACGTCCGCCTCCAGCGACGCAAGACGCTTTATCCTTTTTAGCATATTGGGGTGGGTAGTAAAAAGTTCCATCATCCTCTCCGCCGCGCTGATGCGCAAACCCTTTCGGCGGATTTCCCTCAGCTCGTCGCCGTCGATGGTTCCGGACATGTCCGTGTCGATCTGGGCAAGTTCGGTCAGTTCCGTCCGCGCCCGTGAAGGGTCATTGAGGAAGAATGCTTTTACCCCCTCAACCCTTTTTAAATCATCCTGACCCCGAACCCGGGCGCTGCCATACACCAGCTTGTAGAGCGCCGAAGCCAGAAAGTGCGGCTGATTGCCGAACGCCACGCTGCCCTGGTCAGCATAGTATTCCCGTATCCGGGAACCGTACAGTACCAGCAGATTGGTAAGAAAATAGAAAAGCATCGCCCCCAGTCCGATCAGGGCGGCGGCGCCGCTGTCTTCCCTCCTTCGGCCTCCCCATGAACCTCCCCACATCATCCGCATGGCGATCCAATACAGAATGAGCGGAATGGCAGAGAGAATGGTAATGACGATCATGTCACGGTGCTTCAGGTGGGCCATCTCATGCCCCAGCACCGCCCGCAGCTCGTCTTTGCTTAACAGCCCGCGAATCCCGCTGGTAACGCATACCCGCCCGTCCCTCAGACTTTTCCCGAAGGCAAACGCATTGGGCACCGCTATCTGAGATATGCCCACCCGCGGCTTGGGAATCCCCGCCCTTTCTGCCAGCTCCGAGACCATGCGGTGCAGCTCGGGCTCCTCGTTTTCTGAAACCCATTTCACCCGCATGGTTGCCTGCACCATGACCGGGCCGATAAGGTACTGCAGCCCCAGAAACAGGAAGGCCATGATAATATACGAGGAGGCGTTCCCTTCGCCAAGGTAAGTCCCGACGGCGGTCATGATTCCGTAGAGGATGGCAAACAATACGGCTACCAAAAGCCACATCCTGGTTTGAAGTCCCATCTCACACTCCCGCTGAAAGCATGGGTTTGTTCTTTATCTACAGTATAACCGGGTCAAGTGCTTTGCGCAAGCACCTCAGCACGTACTTAGGCAATGCATTGCGTGACCCTATCGGGGAACCTTTAGCTTTGCTTCCGTATTAAAACTGCGTAATCAGCGACAGGTGCGCCAGCTCCTTTCCGATGGCCTTGGTCAGCATCATGTCACCGATTGAGTCCCGCGCCTGGAAGACGGCGCGAATCGCGTTTTTCCGGACATTCAATTCTTTCATGTACGCAGCGGGGCTCGGCCCCTCTTTCTTCCAGAGATCGATATAAACCCTGAGGTAATCCGCGGTGAGATCGAGTAGTTTGTCTCGGTTTTCCGGTGTGGCCTCCGCCTCGGTGGCGATGAGATACGGCGAGCACACCACCCTGAACCAGTTCTCGCTCCTCACCCGGGAGGGCGGAAAACTGTCTAAACCTTTCTCGTAGACGTCATCCAGCGGCGCAAGGTATTTGTCCAGGTAGGGAAGATCACGAATGCAGTCGGCGATGGGGTACATGTCCAGGATGAAAAAGCTTCCCTTGGCGCTATCCGCCCAGTAGCTCGAGAAGACGGGCAGCGCATGGTTGTCATCGGGCCAGATCATCAGGGCATAGGACATGAGCTTTTCGCGGAACGCCCCGACGCCGAGGGCTATCTTCTCCAGTTTCGGGGCCTTATAAAGGTACTTGTATCCCGTGTACCCTTCGCCCTTCTGGTCCCAGAGCGGCTTTATATCGTGTCCCTGATATTCCTCCATCAGGGTCCCGCCGAATTCCTTTATCAGCTCCCGCATCTTTTCGCCGTATGGTGGGAATGCATACTCCACACTCATATTGTCTCCTTATCGTGCCAACGCCTTTTCCAACCTAAATTAAACAGCCGATTTCCGAACGTTTGCGGCCGTCATCAATTGCGGATTTGACAGTCGATGTCAAGCGCCGACTCCGGCCGGGGTTGGGGAACGCTTGACGCACCTCTGACATCTGCCGCAGGAAAGAATGAGGCG
>CAYWLT010000080.1:0-11706 GCA_964459295.1 uncultured Thermodesulfobacteriota bacterium | reverse complement strand
TATCATCATGGTTCGCTTTGATCTCTCCGCGCTCGGGCTTGCCGAAATATTGCAGGGCAAAATCCTCGCACTGGGAATGAATCCCCTGCTGCGCTTCAACGGCACCCCCGTCATGGACCGTAATTTCTACGGTCTGGCCAACCCCAGGCAGCTTGTCTTCCAGCCGCCGGGAAGCAGGGAGCTCTTAAGCCGGCTCAACGGCTCGATTTTCCTGAACGCGCCGGAATCACTCACCCACCTGCGCACCGCCGATCCCAAAAAAATTGCAAAGGCGGCTCTTGCCTACAAGCCGCTGCGCGATATCCTGAACCAGCGGGACGAACAGGGCGCTTTTGGCTGGACTCTCTGCACGCTGCCGACGCCTGAACTGGCGCGTCACGCGCGTCTTTCGCCGGCTGCGTACGCGCGGCAGATTGTGCGGGCCTGTTTTCTGAACCGGCCCGATCCCCCGCGGGAGTGGGAAACCATTTTTAACAACGCGCGCTCCCTCAAACAATGGCTGAACCGCTTCAAGGTAAAACACTATTCGATTCAGTCCGCCTCATTCGATCTGGTGATAACCCCGGGAGAGCGGCGGAGATGGATCGGAATATCCGGTCACAACATACCAAGCTTTGAGCTGTTTCTCTCTCCGGACTGGCGGGGAACGGAGGGCACTTACTACGCGAACCTGCCTTCCTTCCGCAGCGGCAACTATATCTCGGGCGTTCGCCTTGAATTCAAAAAAGGTGCCGCGGTCACCCTGCGGGCGGAGGAGGGCGAAGCGTTTGCCCGCAAACAGATAGGCATGGACGCGGGCGCGCGCAGGGTGGGCGAGTTTTCTCTCACCGACAAGCGCTTTTCCCGGATCGACACCTTCATGGCCAATACCCTGTTCGACGAGAACTTCGGAGGGAAGTACGGCAACTGTCACCTGGCGGTGGGATCGTCCTATTCAGATACCTACGACGGCAACCCGGCTTCCTTAACCAGAACAAGAAAAAAGCAGCTCGGGTTTAATGACTCCGCGCTCCACTGGGACCTGGTCAACACCGAACGCAAAACCGTTACCGCACACCTGACCTCCGGCAAAAAGGTGGTCATCTACGAGGACGGCATGTTCCGCTACTAGCCGGCTTATTGGTAAACGCCTGCCTGATTCGTGGCGCAAGGGGAGGGGCTTTTGACGCCACAACAATGTGTCTATACGCTTACGGCACGACCCGGAGCCTTCAACTTAAACCGAAAGCAGGCAGCTTTGCAGGGGCTTCGATACGGCCGGTTGCCAAGCGGGTCTGTCCCGACCAGGTGAGAAAGGCACTGCCGTTTTACAGGTTCCCAATAATTTTGTTGTGGCTGAAAAGCCCCTCCCCTTCAGCCACATGCTCTTCAGCAAGCTTTATCAACCTGCACAACTACTTTTTCAACAACCTGATAGCATTGCGGGTTCTCATCCATGAAGGCATCTTCCCGGCAATCCCTGCTCTGCCCCCGATGCAGGAAGCTTATCAGCCGAAGCGAACCGGCCTGCCCCTACTGCGGCATTTCGCACCCGGCATCCTGGTGGCGGCAGGCCTCCGCCGTACGCTACTACCTTCAACCGGGATACATAATACGATCGCTGATCACGGTTAACATTTTTCTATTCGCCCTGTCCGTTCTTTTAAGTCCTTCCGCCATCCGGTTGACCATGAACCCTTTTGCCCTGCTTTCACCCTCCAATCAAATGCTCTTGCTGCTCGGCGCAACCGGCACCATTCCCATCGACCGGTTTCACCACTGGTGGTCGCTGCTTTCCGCCGGCTATCTGCACGGAGGAATACTGCATATTTTTTTCAACCTGATGGTCCTGAACCAGCTCGCGCCTTTCATCGTGCAGGAATATGGTTTGAGCCGCATGATCATCATCTACACCCTCGGCGGGATTGCCGGGTTTTATGTTTCCTATCTTGCCGGCGTCCCCTTTACCATCGGCGCCTCAGCCGGGCTGTTCGCGCTGATTGGCGCCATTCTCTACTATGCGAGGAGCCGCGGCGGGGCTTACGGGCAGATGCTTTTAAAGAGCATCGGGGGATGGGTAATCGGACTGTTTGTTTTTGGCCTGGTGTTCCCCGGCATCAACAACTGGGCGCACGGCGGCGGCCTGGCCGGCGGTTTTGCCCTGGCGCTCGGGCTCGGCTACCGGGAGAAGAAAAAGGAAACCGCCTTTCACCGGACCCTTGCCAACTGCTGTGTCATGGCCACTCTGCTCGTCCTCGCCTGGGCGGTTACGTCCGCCCTCATGTTCCGGTTCACCTCATGATATAAATAAAAAACCCGGCATGCTAAGGAAACGCCGGGTGGAAGGCAGCGCAGACCATCTTCGACTATTCTACCCACTTGATCTTGGCAAGTCGCTTCCGCCAGTATCCCGCCTGCGGCATCTGCGCGATGGACTCCATAAAGGCTGTGCGGTCTTCATAGCTTCCCAGAAAGATGATGGCTTCCGGCTTCGCCGACTCTAGCGCTTTGATTTCCTGGAAGAAGGATTTGTCTCCCGCCTTATACATATCACTGAAGGCGACGGTCACTTTTTTATCAGGAAGGCTTTGTACCAGATAGGTGTAAAGGTCGTGGCTGTAGGCGTCATCCCCATTGTACAATATGCCGATGCTGCCCGCCTTTTCATCACTCAGCCATCGGGTCAGCGCTTCCACCTCATGGCGGTATCCTTCGCGGCGGCAAAAATTCCGAAACGGGTCATCGGCGTCGACCGGCTGCCTGCCTTGTTTAAGCCGGGTGTCAACCGGAGGATGCCCCCGGGTGACCACGCAGTAGCCGCCGATGAATCCTGCGGCGAGCCCCGCACCCAGGATCAGCATCGCGCACACCAAAGAAAAGCGCCGGGGCCGATTCGAGCGCAGGTGCACGCCGCCGATAGCGGTTGCCGGCTTGGAGCGCAGGCAATAGACCAGCATGAGGGTGAAGGCGGTCAGCGGCAGTATGATCTTGACCAAAAACTCAACGCTGTCGGACCGGATGGCCGGGTAGCCAATGACAATGTAGCCAAACCAGCTTCCGGGAAACCAGACCATGCTGACAGCAATCAACAACGCGCACCAGATAACCGCCAACTGCTTTCGGTTCACGGGAATTTCTCGCAGTGCTTAAGCCGGCGGGCTAAACACTTTCTGTCGGATGATTGAAGCCGCGCTACAGTCGCCCGCTTGGGCCCGCCGATTCTTCTTCTATCAGGGCGAGCAGCTTCCGGGCGGATGGAAATCGTTCGGCCGCGCGTGCGGCATGGGTGCGCGCATGGCCGAGCTTACCGTCAATGTAATACATTACCGCAAGCGCATAGTGGGCCTCAAAAAGCTGCGCATTGCATTGCAACGCCTGCTGGTAGGCGCGCTGCGCCTGCTCCTTTTCATTGCGCTGACGGTAAATAGTGGCAAGACCGTAGTATGCGTCGGCGTTACCCGGATTCTTATCGATGACGCGGTTAAAGCAGGTAACCGCTTCCTGCCAATTCCCCTGGCGGCTATAGACCTTTGCCAGCCGGCATTCCGCTTCCGCCAGCATGGTCGGGTCGATCCGCATCAAATCCTGATACACATTGCAGGCCTTCTCCAGAAATCCCTCCGATTCATATACCGAGGCAAGCTGAAAAAAGGCCTGCGTGTACTGCGGATTATAGTGGATGGCCCGGGTGAACTCCTCCACCGCTTTGTCCGACCTCCCCTTGAGCATGCTCCGCACTCCCCGCTTATAGTGGCGTTCCGCCCGGGAAAAGTTGCATGCAGATGCGGCTCCCAGTACCAGGACAACCATCAGCAGTGCGGTCATTTTTTGCATGCGGGCCGCACGCCGACCTCTCTCCCACATTCTCATCACATTTATCCCATCGCCCAAAACCTCGCCGTCAGACTTCCGTAATTATCCATCTTTCGCTAAGGGTTCAACCTGCTTCTCCTGAAGCACCATCTCATTTTTGCGCATCTCGATGCATCTGTCAAGTCTTGCTGTCGTTTTCCCGTTCTTTTCGATGCTGCGCCGGTGGTCGTGCAAAATAAATCACCGGCCGTTGCCGCTACCGGCCTACAACCGAATGACATGGGTACCCGTTATTTTATCATGCCACGCCTGCTTATGCCGGTCCCAGGCAATCCAGAGGAAACCGAGACCAAAGAAGAAGCCGGAGGGCAGGTACCCCGCCCATCTCAGCAGTGCCCTGCCGTATCCCAGCGGCTCCCCGTTGGTCCGCACCACTTTGAGCCCGCACAGCATTTTCCCCGGGGTCTGGCCGACGCTGCCGTGAAAATAGGTAAAATAAACAATGGTAACCATGGTGCTGAACAGGTAATACGGTACCAGCAACCCCATGATCCGTCCTTCATCCATCGCCGGCAAACCCGATGGTCCGAGGGCCATCGCCAGCATCCCCACCAGCATCAGCATGAGCGACAGAAAATCCAGAATAATCGTGTCAATCAGGTAAGCCATGGCGCGTATCCAGAAACCGCCTTTGCCGGCCCGGGCGGAGACTGGACTTTCTTCGGGAACGACCGGCCCCCCAGGCGGCTCAAACAGTATGGGTGGTTCTTCGACCTGCGGTTGAACCTCCGCCGTCGCGTCCGGGACATCTTCAATCTCTTTCAGCTCCTCACCGATCTGCCTGAGCGTGGCCTGGAACCGGTCTCCCGCGGTAGTCGGGTGATCAGCGGACATCCCGGCCCGGTCCGGTTCGGTCGAACCGGGGTCTTCGTGGCTGAAGAAAATATTCACGTCATCGCTGTTGAGCGGCACGCTTTCTTCCCAGTTGATTTCACCCGGGCCGGGAAACCGCCCGGAGATATCGGTGTAGCTGCTGTCAACCTGAAATTTCAAATCTTCAGCATCAACCTCAAACGGCTTCTCCGGAGGTATCTCTGTTTTTTCAGCGGGGCTTGGGCCATCTATCTCGGCAAGCGATTCCCGGATGGAGGAAACCGTTCTTTTCATCGTATCATCCGTATCGCTCGCTTCGGCCTTTCCGTCCTTGACCGGCGTTTCCGGCATAATTGACGCAAGGTCCAGCGGTTCCTGAAAACCTGAAGCCGGTTTAAACTGGAAACCGCATTTCTTGCAGTGCGGAATGCCGTCAAAGCTGACATAATTGCAGCGCGGACATTTCATGGCAAACACTCCTTCAGACCTGCCGATGCGGACATTTTTCCCAACGCGCCATCATCCGCCAGGGCTGCTATATGCACCTGTCTGACGGGGATGTTCCAGCGATCATTCCACCCCCTCGTAGTGCAGAATGGAGAGTACATAGAGCGCGGCCGTTTCAGTGCGCATAATGTGCACCCCCAGGCTGACCGGCTGATAGCCGCAACCCTCCGCCCACTCGATCTCGCCCGGGCTGAAACCGCCCTCGGGACCTACCAGCACGATGGCATTCTCATAGTGCCGGCCGCGGCTTATCACCTCTTTGAATCCTTTTTTCTTTTCGTCTTCCCAGAGTATTATCTTAAGTGAATTTTCGCGGTCCGAACGCACAACATCATGGAATGATGAAACTTTTTCAACGAGGGGGACCTGTTTTCTTCCGCACTGCTTGGTGGCCTCGCGGGCGATCTTCTGCCAGCGCAGACGTTTGATGCGGAGCCGGTCAGCATTCGCCCGGTCAATGCTTCGGCTTGAAAGAAAGGGGATGATTCGACTCACGCCCAGCTCGGTTGCCTTCTGAACGATATAGTCCATCTTCTGGAATCTGGGAAGGGCCTGCCCCAGGATGACGCTCCGGGAAGGCGATTCCTCAGGGGGACGCCTTTCCAGCAACACCACCTCCACGCGCCGCGCGTTTGCTCCATGGATTACCGCGCGATATGCCCATCCCTCCTGGTCAACCAAACAGATCGCATCGCCGGATCTCATCCGAAGCACGGCGGCGATATGCCGAGCCTCACCGCCGGTTATATACGCCCGGTCTTTCTTGATTGTGCTTCTGTCGAGAAAAAAGTGTCTCGCCACGACGCGTCTTCCTGACGGGCTGCGTGTCGTGCCGGGAGCGGCGCGGCCGAAACCCAAGGAGCCGCCTGCGGCATCTGCCTGCGGGCATGTGGCCGGTTTGGCGGCGCCGGCTTCAGATTGTAATATTCGTTCGGTAGGTTGTCAAATGATTACCGGATTAAAAATAATCTCGCAGGCACCTAATAACCTGTTGACGTTGCACAAAAATTCATGTTATGGTTTCGCACATTTTAATCCTTGTCTGCCGAAAACGGGTTTATTCATTCTCACGCTCAAAGCTACAACGTGAAACCACCAGTCAAGCCCCAGATACCCAAGGGATTCAGAGATTTTCTTCCGCATCAGAAAGCGCTCCGGCAAAAGGTCATCAAGACCATCCAGCAGACCTTTGAGCAGTTCGGCTTTGAACCCCTGGAAACCCCCGCCCTGGAATACGCATCGCTGCTTGAAGGCAAATACGGGGAAGAGGGCGAAAAGCTGATTTACAAATTCACCGACCGCGGCGGACGCGACCTTGCCCTGCGCTATGATTTGACCATCCCGCTCTCCCGGGTCGTGTCCATGTACCCGGAGCTGCCCAAGCCCTTCAAATGCTACCAGATATCGCCGGTATGGCGCGCCGACAAGCCGCAGCGGGGGCGATTCAGGGAGTTCTGGCAGTGCGACGCGGACATTGTGGGCAGCGACAGCGTCCTGGCGGAGGCGGAAATCATTGCCACCATGTACAGCATTCTCAAGGCGCTTCACTTCACCGGTTTCACCATCCACATTAACAACCGGAAAATATTAAACGGCATTGCCCGGGAATTAGGCATTGAAGATCATGCCATACCCGCGCTGCTCCGGATCATTGACAAGCTGGAACAAAAGGGCATTGAAGGCGTCAAAGAGGAGATGCTCGAAAAGGGATTTACGGAAACCACGGTTAATGCAATACTTGAACTCTACGACAAGACAAACGAATTATCAATTAATTTTTCTTATTTGAAAAAACGCTTCCCCCATTCCCAAGCCCTTGCCGATGGCATTACAGAGCTTGAGGACCTCTTCTCATATCTGGCCGCCATGAACATTGCCGAAGGGAATTATCGCTTTGACCTTTCGCTCGCCCGGGGCCTGGATTATTACACCGGACCCATTTTTGAAACCACCGTCGACGAGCCGCGCATCGGCAGCATCTCGGGAGGCGGACGCTACGACAACCTGATCGGGATGTTCAACAGCACGCCCTTTCCCGCCACCGGATCTTCCTTCGGGCTGGAACGGATCATCACGGTGCTGGAGGAGCTTGCCCTTTCCACTGCCGGCGGCAGCGCCAGCGACGTGATGGTTGCCGTATTCAGCCCGGAGACGGAGCGCGACGCGCTGAAACTGCTGTCGCTGCTGCGGTCAGCCGCGATCAAGTCGGAGATCTATCTCCGACATGATAAAATGAAAAAGCAGCTGGCCTATGCCGCCAGCCGGAACATTCCATGGGTGGCCATCCTGGGGCCGGATGAAATACGCCAGGGCACGGTGGTGCTGCGCGACATGAGCAGGGGCGAGCAGAAAACCGTCTCGAACGGCGAGATCGTTTCGGTCATCCAAAGGGAGCTGCATCAGCCATGAACTATGAGGGGCCGGTGATCCGCCCTCCCAGCGAAGCCCGCAGCCTCATCCTGCAGGTGACGGTGGGCTGCTCTCACAACCGCTGCACCTTTTGCCCGGCGTATAAGGGGAGGCGTTTTCGCATCAAGGATGGTGCCGCCATCAGGCGGGACATTGATGAGGCAGGCGCGTATTCTCCGGACATCAGGAGGGTTTTTCTTGCCGACGGAGACGCGCTGATACTATCCCAGCGGAAGCTGCTGGACATACTCGGCCACCTGCACCGGCGCTTTCCCGCGCTGCAGCGAGTCGGCACCTACGCCAACGCCAAAGGGGTGCTGCGAAAGAGCGCCGAGGAGCTGAGAGAGCTGAAAGAACATAAGCTCGGGATCATCTATCTCGGCATAGAATCGGGTGACGATGAAACCCTCGCGGCGGTCCGGAAGGGCGCAACCGCTGACCGCATCGCGGAGGCGGCGGCACGGGTCAAGGATGCAGGCATCAAGCTCTCGGTTACCGTGCTGCTGGGAGTCGCCGGCAGGGAGCGCAGCCTCGTGCATGCCCGCGAAACCGCGCGCCTGTTGACCAGGGTCCAGCCCGATTACGTCGGCGCACTGACCCTGATGCTGGTACCCGGGGCGCCGCTCTGTGACGCGGCGCGGGCCGGCTCATTTATCCTGCCCTCCCCCTTTGAATTAGTGCGGGAGCTCAAGGTCATGATCGAGGAATCCGATTTGCACCATTGCCTTTTTTTCTCCAACCACGCCTCCAACTATGTCCCGGTACAGGCGCGTCTTCCCAGGGATAAAAAGGCGTGTCTGCAATTGCTGAATGCCGTCCTCAGCCAACCTGACCGGGCTGCACTCACGCCCGAATACCTGCGCGCGCTGTAAGTATCGCCGACGACCATCCATGTCCACGAGTGACCCGGCACCAGCAAAAGACCCCCCCTGAGCTGCATGCTACTCAATAAAGCGGATCAGCCTGCGAGTGCTTTTTCAACCGCCTGTTAGAAAGAGCGTATGCGCTCAATGACCTCCCTGGTGGTCTCATCCGGGGTGGACGCCCCCGCCATGACCCCCACGCTTTTGGCGCCTTTAAACCACCCTGCCTTGAGCTCGCCCTTTGACTGAATCCAGCAGGTCCTTTTGTTGAGGGACCGGGCAATTTCAAACAATCTCCTGGTATTGGCGCTGGCCCTCGACCCGATAATGATCATCACGTCGTTCTGAAGCGGCAGGATTTTAATTTCCTGCTGTTTGATCCGGGTCGGCTTGCAGATGGTGTTATAGAAGGTGAGCGATTTTATATGTTGTTTCAATCGGGCAAGGATGTCTAAGGTCGCGTCCAGGTTCTGGGTGGATTGAACCACCACGCTGGCCTTGCTGATCCGCTTAATCTGTCCGAGGGGCATCCGCTGCAGGCTGTCAATGACAATGGCCTTGCCCTTGAGCTGTCCCACAATGCCGCGGACCTCGTCATGATTTTTATCACCGATAATGATCACCTCACGCCCTTCATGCTTTGATAATTCGGCCAGTTTATAGATCCTACGCACCTTGGGACAGGTCGCATCAACAATCCGATACCCCCGTTGCAGCGCTTTATCAAAGACCTCCTGGGAGGCGCCGTGGGCGCGAATCAGAAGAGTTTTATTATCACCTTTACCCAACCGCTTAATGGTGCGTATGCCGGCGTCGTTCATCTGTCGCACCACATCCTCATTGTGGACAATGTCGCCGAGCATCTCTATCGGCGTGCCGGACTCAGCCGTTTTAAGGGCGATGGCAATTGCCCGGCGCACGCCGAAGCAGAACCCCCCGGTTTTGGCGAGATTTATCTTCACCCACAATCTCCCTTCGCCCGTCGCCTACAATTGACTCGCAGTCGAGAGCGCTGAACCGCGGATCATTTTTGCATGCCGAACCATCGAAAGCAAGCCGAAATTTTTAATAAGCGCCCTTTATAATTCATTTGAAAAGCAAGGCGCCATCCTGTATAAAAATTACACACCAATCGAATGTACCGTATGACATCGCGGACGGAGTGCCTCCACCAGATGATTCTCTGGAACGCCATCTTGTCTGAGCCATCCCCATCGCCGCAGTCAGATAATGCCTGGTACAGCGCGGATTTTCTCCGCTGCCCGGTTTGCTATCATGTTCTATCGGGCCTCCATGGTTCACCGAAGCGGAACATGGAGCTGCGGTCGCACGAGATTATAAACTCCCGCACCTGCCGCGGTTGTAAATCCGCGCCGGCGCAACCGAGCATCCGATTTTTGCTGATAACCATCTTTTCTCTGTTCCCCATCCATCTTGTGAGATCAATGCATGGACAATAACACTTCCCGGCCGGACAATCGCCTGCAATATGAAAAAAGCCCTTATCTGCTCCAGCACGCGCATAATCCCGTAGACTGGTTCCCCTGGGGAGATGAGGCCTTTGAAAAAGCGCGCAGGAAAAACAGGCCGATTTTTCTTTCCATCGGGTATTCAACCTGCCACTGGTGCCACGTGATGGAGCGCGAGTCCTTTGAGGACCCGGCGGTCGCCCGCCTGCTGAACGACGCGTTTATTTGCATCAAGGTTGACCGCGAAGAGCGGCCTGATATCGACAAACTATACATGACCGTCTGCCAGATGCTGACCGGATCGGGGGGATGGCCGCTGACCATCATCATGACGCCGGACAAAAGGCCTTTTTTTGCCGCCACCTATATTCCCCGGGAAAGCAGGTTCGGCCGCACCGGGATGACCTCGCTGCTGCCCGCGGTGGCTGAGGCCTGGAGGAAAAGAAACCGGGAGATGCTCGCGTCGGCTGATCAGATCGTCTCCGCTCTGCATGCGCCCGCCGGGGACACCCCTCCGGGCGAGCTTACCGAAGCAGTCCTGGACGCCGCCTATGAGCAGCTCTCGCAGCGGTTTGATACGCGCTTCGGCGGCTTTGGCGATGCGCCGAAGTTCCCCACCCCGCACAACCTGCTCTTCCTGCTTCGCTACTGGAAGCGCAGCGGCAGCGCCTTCGCCCTGGACATGGTTATTAAGACGCTCAGCGCGCTGCGTCATGGGGGCATTTATGACCACATCGGCTTCGGCTTCCACCGCTATTCCACCGACGAGCGATGGCTGGTTCCCCACTTCGAGAAAATGCTCTACGACCAGGCGCTGCTGACCATGGCATACACCGAGGCATTCCAGGCTACCGGCGATCAAGAATTTGAGCGAACCGCCCGCGAGATCATCTCCTATGTTCTGCGAGAGCTGACCTCACCGGAGGGGGGATTCTATTCCGCCGAGGACGCGGACAGCGAAGGAGAAGAAGGCAGATACTACCTCTGGACCGCGGAAGAGATTGAACAGCTGCTTCCCCCTGAGGAGGCGACCCTGGTACTGAGGGTGTTTAACGCTGAAAAAGCGGGCAATTTCAGGGATGAAGCGACCGGCCGACAGTCCTCCGCCAACATTCTGCATCGCACCCACGCCCCGGACAGCGCCGCCCCTCTCAATCGGCCGCACGAGGAACTGCTCGCGCGCATTGAAGCGGCGCGACGGCGCCTGTTAGAAGCGCGGAACGGACGGGTGCATCCCCATAAAGACGACAAGATCCTTGCCGACTGGAACGGGCTGATGATAGCCGCGCTGGCCCGGGCGGCACGGGCCTTTGATGAGCCGTCCTACGCACAGGCGGCGCAGAAGACGGCCGATTTTATTCTCTCCTCCCTGCGGCTTCCAAACGGTCGGCTGCTGCATCGCTATCGCAAAGAAGAAGCCGCCATGACCGCGAATCTGGATGACTATGCGTTTCTTATCTGGGGGCTTCTCGAGCTCTACGAGGCAACTTTTGATGTGCGCACCCTCGCAACGGCAATTGCGCTGAACCGTGATTTGATAGCCCATTTCTGGGATACACAGGGGGATGGCGGGTTTTTCTTTTCCCCGGATGACGGTGAGGCGCTGCTGCTGCGGCAAAAGGAGTTGTACGACGGCGCCGTGCCCTCAGGCAACTCCGTGGCCATGCATAATCTGCTTCGCATCGCGCGCATGACCGCTGATGCCGATAGCGAACACAAAGCCGCGCAGATCACGAGGGCCTTTGCTGCGCCGGTGCTGCAGTACCCTTCCGCGGCAACCCACCTCCTGCTGG
>CAYWLT010000079.1:0-11744 GCA_964459295.1 uncultured Thermodesulfobacteriota bacterium | reverse complement strand
TCAATAAACCGTATTTTCACCTCAAAAAAATGAATTTTTAGAGGTGCCCTTAATAGTTCCTCAATAATTTTCCTTCCGTCGTTCATTGCCCACCCGGCACATTAAGAGGAGGTTATCATGCCCCATAACCAGTATACGGTTTTCATTTCGCCGCCCCAGGCCGGAAGATCGAGGTATTTTTCTTTTCGTGTTGGAACATTCTACAGCATTATTTTTTTCGTTCTTATTTTTATCATAGGTGATTGCATTGCGATTCTCAAATACTTTGAAAATCACAGGCTGCTCAAAGAGAACAGCAAGCTGAAGAACGAGAAGGAGGAACTGGCGAAGCTTGCTGAAGTTGTTGAAAAAATTGAAAAAAACGAGATGTTCATCGAAGAGTTCTTGGGAATGGGGAGGGCCGGATCCACTACCGGAATGATGGGACAGGGGGGCGGATCTCCATTGGATCTCACTGACGAATCGCTCATCCGTGAAAATGACCCGGTACCGACGTCATTGTCCCGGCGGTCAACGGTAGACCATCTAACCATCGAAAGGGCGCTCAACCTCAATCGCAACCTGGAGGGGATCGCCGATGTCCTGGTTGATCGCAAGAGCCAGTGGGATACCAAGCCTTCCATACTGCCGGTAGAAACCGATCGTTATTTTATCACATCCGGGTTTGGCTGGCGTCTGAGCCCGTTTACCGGACGCCGGCAGTTCCATCGGGGCATGGATATCTCCTCGAGACGGGGCACACCGATTATCGCCCCCGCCGACGGCACGGTTTCCGAGATAGGCAGGGACAGCTTTATCGGCAGATATATCAAGATCGTCCATAATAAAACCTATTCAACCCTTTACGGGCATCTGCTTGAAGTGAAAGTGGCGAAAGGCCAGAAGGTGAAAAGGGGCAAGCTCTTAGGTCTTATGGGGAACTCCGGCATGTCCACCGGCCACCATCTGCATTATGAAGTTTATCAGCATGACAAGAACGTTAACCCGTCATACTATATCCTCAACGCTCATTCCCCGCAAATGGCCATGGCAAAGCAGTAAAAGAATCCGATTGGTTCAGGCACCGGGTCGCGCCGTCATCTGCGAAACGGAAGTTCTTTGTAAAAAATGTTCCCCGATCTTCGACTGGGGAACATTTTTTGACGCCAACGGATGATATGTCGGTCTCGTTTACCGGCCAAAGAAATTTGAGAAAAGGGCCGGAATCATAGCCGGCTGAGCCGCCGGGGCGATACCCGCCGAAACGGCAGGCGGATGCCATTCGGTGGAAACCAGCTGATACGGCTCGTTGTGATTGTAAATAAATATCGAGCAGAGCATGCCCGCCGCGCTAAATGAACCCTGTTCGGCATCAATGTCAATGCGCCCCCAATTGAACGCCCAGACGGCCGAGGCAACATGGGTGGAAAAATACGTTACGGATCCATCAAAGTTGCCGTGAGAAAAATAAGGCAAGGTGCTGCGCAGCCACAAATCGTCATCATAGTCACCGGAACCCGAACTGTTGAGATAATGATAATTCCCGTAGAAGGCCACGTAATGTTTAAACCCGCTTTCGTGCTCGTACATCCATAAGGTCCCGTCAAGCGCGGCGGCGTCCGCATGTACCAGAGGAACCGCTGCAGCCAGTACCCACAACCAGAAAAGGCATTTTATTTTTTTTATCATCTGCGTCTCCCTCGCATGGTTTGCCAGGAGCAGAGAGCAATTTCAATACCATACCCGGAGGGAAGTTCCTGCGCTACCCGCAAAAAAATATAACTAATTGATTACAATAATATTTTAGCACATTCTTTTTTTCGAAGCACCGCAAGTAATCACCGGCGACCGGGCGAGACGTGTTCTTTTAGGCACAGAAACCGACGTCGCGGGAACCCCAACGCGCCGAGGTTCCCGCGCCATCAAAACATCAGGGCAGGCTTTGCCGGTTGCCGCAACTGATATCCTTGCACGGACCATCAGGCATTTGCATTGGTCAAGGACGCCGGCAAACCGCAGTTTGCCATTGACATTTCCGTCCAGAAGGATTAGCCTGAGCGCATAGAAGTAAGAGCCCCATTCCCCGGGAATGGGGCTTCGTACCATGCGCCGTGAAACGGCCGGCAGGGATTGCGTATGAAAAACTTCATCATCTTCAACACTGAAAAGGAAGGTTCCTGCGCGCTGATCTCCACCCTTGACCAGTTTGAGCAGGTTACCGTCATATCAGACTTTATTGAACCCTTTGACCGGCACATGTTCGTGAACCACCCGCATGGCCCGGGACACGACATCACCAAGGAGGATTTTTTAAAGTGCCTTGAACTTATCTACGGCACATCGGAAGGCGCTCTGGAACAGCTTAACGCGGTGTACGGCAGATATCGGAGCGATTGCCGGTTTGACTTTGCCAAGGGCAACTCCGTGGGATTTAAAATGCGGTTCCGGCGCAAGTGGCGGAAGGAGCTTTTTTCGCTCCTGAAGCGCCACGGGGTGACGGCGTTTGTACTCATCCGGCAGGATGTGCTGCGGTGGGCACTGTCAAAATACCACGGGGACGGCACCGGGAAAAGGGGACACCTGCAATTCAGCAATGTGAGCATCAAGGACCTCCCTAAAATGGAGGTGCAATGGAAGCGGCTGAAAAAGCAGATCGAGCGGTGCGAGAAAAGGATTGCCGACCGCGAACGACTGTTGGAAGATTTGCGGAAGTCCGGCATTGCCGCCCACCCCTTTTTCTACGAGGATTTTTGCGCCGACAAAACCGCCTATTTCAAACGCCTCTTCGAAGCGCTCGACATTCCCATCAGCGAACAGGAGATTGAGGCGACGCTCCGCCGCGGATCTCTTTATAAAAAAGTTCACCCTGATGAATTAAGCGAATTCATCAGCAACCATGAAGAAATTCTGGGCCGGTACGAGGCGTACCGCGCGCGGCAAAAGACCGGACGCGGACGCACCGGTCTTAACATATTTAAATTGCTATATCGATGAAACCGCGCCGCGCGAACCACGCCCCCCCTGATCAACCGCGGGTAAGACAAAAAAATTAAAAAAAGCTGGTAAAAAAATTAATAAACGATTATACTGCGAAGCCGATAAATAACTGCCTTCCGTTCCAGGCAGTCGCGGGTAGGTGCGGATTTCCACTCATATCATTAACACATTAACTGAAGGAGGAGCAGGGTATGGAAAAGTGGATGAAGGAAGTGGTCATAATGATTGCTATAGCGGCAGTGACCGTCATGTCGGGCTGTTCGCATACCAAGAAAGGGGCGGCAGCACCTGACACTACCGCTCCGCAGGTCGTCGCTTCCGAACCCGAAGAAACCGATGTCATGGCCGAGGGGAAAATCCTCAATACCATTTATTTCGACTTTGATAAATCAGATTTGCAGCCGAACGCCATCGAAGTGCTGAAGAAGATCGGAAACTGGCTCTCCAAGAATCCCAACACCAAAATTCGCATCGAGGGTCATTGTGACGAGCGCGGTACGGATGAGTACAACATCGCCCTGGGAGAACGCCGCGCCCTGGCCGCCAAGAATTATCTCGCCACCATGGGCATTCCCATGCAAAATGTCAGCACGTTAAGCTTCGGAGAGGAAAAGCCGGCCGATCCCGGACATAACGAAGCGGCATGGGCTAAAAACCGGCGCGCTGAATTTAAGATTGTGAAATAGGGTTCACACCCAGGTCGCTCACCTGCACGGTACGGCTCTGCATACGGTGAGCGGCTGATTTTTGTACAGTCATTTCCCCCCATCCTTTGCCTTTTTACGCGAGAAAGGCGGGGGTGGGGGGAAAATCTTAGATGAAGCGAAATGTGTTGAACCGCACGATCAGGAACGCGGACCGGCCAATAGAGCTTGATTTTTGAATGCTGAAATTATATATTTTTTGAAATTTTACATACATCAAAGGTGTTGTCGGTGATCATGCAAAAAAAGGAAGCGCGCATCAAAGTTTCCCGCCGGCCCATTCTGCCCGCCCTGGCGGGGTTATGGATGATGCTCAATGGCAGCCTGATCCCTGCCGTGTGCCCCGGAGCACATGCGCTAGAAACCAAGCGGAGCGTTCAGGCTTCTTTCAGTTTTGATCATGTCGCCGGAAAAGCCCGCGAGCTTGCCAAGGAGCCCTTTAAGGACCCTTTCGGGCGCATTCCCCCCTTTTTACTTGAGATCAATTATGATCAGTGGCGCAGCATCAGGTACAAACCCGAACACTCCCTGTGGCGCGATGAAAAGCTGCCCTTTGAGGTTCAATTTTTTCATCCGGGTTTTTACTACAACATTCCGGTGACCATCCATATTGTCAGTCCTTCCGGCGTTACAACGCTGCCCTTTTCCGCCGAGATGTTTGACTACGGCACCAACGATTTCAAGGCCCGCGTCCCCAACACCGTCGGCTACGCGGGCTTCAGGCTCCATTACAACATTCTCTCCAAAACCTACAAGGACGAGTTTCTGGTATTTCTCGGGGCCAGTTATTTCCGCGCCATTGCCAAGGGCCAGGTATACGGCCTTTCCGCCAGAGGCATTGCCATAGATACCGGATTGCCCACGGGAGAAGAATTTCCCTTTTTCAAGGAATTCTGGATCACCAAGCCCGGCCTTAACGACAAACAGATCACCGTTTATGCCCTCCTCAACAGTCCCAGTCTGACCGGCGCATACCGTTATGTCATCAAGCCGGGGAAAGAAACGGTTATGGAAGTAACCAGCCGGCTCTTCAGGCGCAATGAAAAAAAACTGGGCATCGCACCGCTGACCAGCATGTTTTTCTATGGCGAAAACACCAATGCCCGGCCGATCGATGACATACGCCCTGAAATCCATGATTCCGATGGTCTGCAGATCGCATTGAAATCGGGGGAGTGGCTCTGGCGACCGCTGGTCAATCCGTCAAGCCTGTGGGTGAACACGTTTCAGGCGGACAACCCGGTGGGCTTCGGCATGATGCAGCGGGACACCAACTTTGATCACTACCAGGATCTGGAAACCCGCCCGGAACTCCGCCCCAGCCTGTGGATACAGCCCTCCGGCGACTGGGGCAAGGGGCATGTGGAGCTGATTCAGATACCCACCGAAAGCCATATCCATGATAACATCGTGGCCTTCTGGCAGCCCGATGTGCCCGGTCCTCCGGCTGTACCCCTGACCTACGAATACACCATGCGCTGGGCGTTTTGCGATCAGATATGTCCTCCCACCGGGCGGGTGACCGCGACCCGGATCGGCGCCGGAAACTCGAAGTACGCAAAGAAAATCTTCATAGATTTTGCCGGTGGTGAGCTGGAGGCGCTGAAGGACAACGATGTGGTCGAGGGCGTCGTTTCCGTGCCCAACGAATGCAGGTTGATTGAGCAGCAGGTTTTTAAAAATACCGCGGAGGGGGGATGGAGGCTGGTGTTTCAGATAGAGCCGGCGAACCCCGCAACCCTGGTGGAGAAGGTGCTGCCCGAACGAAAGCAGATATTTGAAATTCGCGCCTTCCTGCGGCGGGGGCAGAATGTGCTCACCGAGACGTGGAGTTATGGGCTGCGGCTGTAAGAGGCTAAGGCATTACCATGAGCAATTCCCCTTCGTCATTACATAAGGAAACCCCTCACCGGCAAGAGCGGCCCGACCTTCCGGACCGGCCGGGATCGGACGTCGCCACGCCGGAACCGGCAGCCGATCCGCAGGGATTCGCGGCCGGCCGGGACATCACCCAGGAGCGTTTGCTGCTGTACCTCAAGAGCCTCAACGTGCCGCCGGGCAAAGCACAGCTAACCCTGGCGCTGGATGCGCTCACCCGGCTCGGCGCCGGGGGCGGCAGACATGACATCACCCCTGCCGCCATACGGTCGCTTCGAGACCTGCTCAAAACCTCCGGCCTACCCATAATCAGCACCGATGGAGCAAAATTGTACAGCATGGGGCTCTTTACCCGTGACCTTGACGGGTTGAAAAGCACGCCCGCTGTGAATCGCGGACACATGCTGCCGGTGAAATTTGACCAGCTGCCGGAATGGATGTCCACCGAATCGTTCCTCTCCGCCGTGATCACCCAGCTGCGCCCCCTGCTCATACCGCTGCTCATTCTTTTCAACATTCTATTGCTGATTGGCCTTTTCTTCTGGTTATAACCGCTGCCGATCCGGTGCGCCATGTCTTCGCAAAATGAACATCTGTATACCCTGAAAGCGGGAATCGCCACCTGGAGGCGCATCCTCTTTTTATTGCTCATCATTGTTCCCACCGTTTTTTGCAGCGGCTACATGGCCTATCTCCTGCCGCACCAGGGCGGCACCCGGCTGGAATTGCTGGTGCTGATCCTGTTTACCACGCTATTTGTCTGGATCTCCATGGGGTTCTGGACGGCGGTGGTGGGCTTCTTTGTGCTGCTGCGGCGGGTCAACCGTTTCTCCCTTCCCGATCTGCCGCCCATGAATGCGGCGGCGGGCGCCCCCCCTCCCCGCACCGCCATCCTCATGCCCATTTGCAACGAGGATGCCTACCGGGTTTTTGCCGGCATGGGCGCAGTGTATAAATCGCTGGAAGAACTGGGAAGACGGGACTATTTTGATTTTTTCATCCTCAGCGACAGCAGCGACCCCGATAAATGGATCGATGAGGAGTGGTGCTGGTACAAGCTGTGCCATCTGCTCAACGCCTATCAGAGGCTGTTTTACCGGCGCCGCAGAGTCAACCGGAAGCGCAAAAGCGGAAACATTGCCGACTTTTGCCGCCGCTGGGGCCGCAACTACCGCTACATGATTGTGCTGGATGCGGACAGCGTCATGACCGGCGCCACCCTGGCGCGCATGGTGGAAATAATGGAGCAGAATTACAGCGTCGGCATCCTGCAGACCGTTCCCAAGGGGGTGGGAAGCAACAGCCTCATCGCCCGGCTGCAGCAGTTCTCAAACAACATTTACGGTCCCATGTTCGCCGCCGGCCTCCATTTCTGGCAGCTGGGCGACGCGCACTTCTGGGGACACAACGCGATCATCAGAATCAAGCCGTTCATGGAACATTGCGACCTGCCCCGCCTGTCGGGAAAGCCGCCGCTGGGAGGGGAGATTCTCAGCCATGATTTCGTGGAGGCGGCGCTCATGCGCCGCGCCGGCTGGGCGGTTTGGCTGGCCTATAACCTGGAGGGCAGCTACGAGGAAATGCCGCCGACGTTGCTCGACGACCTGAAGCGGGATCGCCGGTGGTGCCAGGGCAACCTGCAGCACCTCCGCCTGCTTTTTATCAAGGGGCTCTGCCCCGCCCACCGCGCCATGTTCTTAAACGGGGCCATGGCCTACCTCACCGCGCTCTTCTGGCTGATCTTCCTGGTGATCTGCACCATAGAGGCGATCTACCATGAGCTGGTGCCTCCGTCCTATTTCACCGAGGCCACAAGCCTCTTCCCGAATTGGCCGGTATGGCGGCCGGAGCGCTCCATGGCCCTTCTCTTCATAACCATCATCATTCTCTTTCTCCCCAAGCCGCTGGCCTTTCTCCTACACGTTCTCAGGAAGGACCACGCCCGTTCGATGGGCGGAGCGATCAAGCTGATGTTGAGCATACTCACCGAAATTCTGTTATCGGTGCTTTTCGCGCCGGTGCGCATGCTCTTCAACAGCAAGTTTGTCATGCTTACCTTGATGGGGAAACAGGTGGGCTGGGGTGCTCAGACCCGGCAGGATACCGGAACCCCGTGGGGAGTGGCCCTACGCTACCATTGGGGAAGCACGGTTCTGGGGCTGGTGTGGGGCATCGTCACCTTCATCATCAACCGAACCTTCTTCTGGTGGATCACCCCGGTTCTTGCCGGGCTGATACTCTCCATTCCCCTGTCGGTGCTCACCAGCCGGACATCCATCGGCCGCGCCTTTCGCGCCAGAGGACTGCTGGTCATCCCCGAAGAGATGAACCCTCCCCCGGAGCTGCAGTGGATCAGGAGCATTGAACAGAAGCTTCGCGACCTTGATGCATCGCTGGGGATCAAGGCGCCGAACGGTTTCGTGCGGGCGGTGGTGGAACCGTTAGTCAATGAGCTGCACATCCGGCTGACCGGTAACCGGCGCGCGCCGTCTTTTAAAATCAGCAAACGCCGGGAGGCCCTGCAGGAAAAGGCCCTGCTTACAGGACCGGGCAGCCTGAGCCCTTCCGAAAAGATCGAACTGCTCTACGACCCGGAGCGCATGGCCTCACTGCACAAGGCGGTGTGGGAACTGCCCGACCGGTCCCTGGCCGCCGCCTGGGGGCTTGCCTGAAAGTGCCCGGGTATCGCATCGTGCAACAATCCGCCCCGAATGCGGCTCACTTTTTTTCCTGCCACACCTCTTTTTCCTCGGGAAAGCTGGTACTGAAGACATAGCTCTCGACCGTGCCGTCCTTGTTGAAATAGATCACCAGATCCTTGGTGCGGGTCGAACCGAAGGCGCTGTATTTGTAATAACCGTAGGTCCAGGTAAGCTTTCCCGAATCACTGCCCACCCGGAACGGCTCACCCAGCTCATCATAGACACCATCCTTGGTGGTCTTGTTTTTGTGGATCCAGGACAGATCATCCGATTCGAACGGCCTGCCCACGCTGAGGCATCCGCACAGGCTGACGAGCATACCCGCGATCGCGATCATGGCTGTCAAACGCATATCACCCTTCTCCTTTTCCTTGGTCCGGTTAAGAAATACAATCCTTACTTTTCATAATTGCATATCATGGATTGTCCTGAGGTTAAACAGTATTATCAAGCGATTGGGGAGTTGTTGACAAATTGTCCTTTCTTGTTCATTCCCTTCCGGCATGCGCGCCACCGCTGTTGTCGATGCGTCGCAAATGGGTAAAAGGGGCGTTCTTAAGAAAATAAATTTCGTTTACTGAAATTAAAAAAGATATTCCGCAATATTCACTGTTCGAGGTTCTTCAAAGATTCCCGCACCTCGGCGTCTGCCAGATCCCTGGTTCTACCGGTTGCGCAATTGTTGTGGATGAGATCTTCGATGGAAGGGATGCGGACTTCAATCCCCTCAATGTTTACCAAGATTGAATTCCGGTATGTAGGATCAAACCGGAGACCGGATGCTGTGGTGATGATGTCAATTCGTCTTGGCGCGACGCCAATCTGAAAAATGGTCCCATCGTTTAAAAGATCTTCCCTGCTTAATTTGTGCAACGGAGCACCAAAACGGGCCAGTGCCCGTAAGACCGCCTCAGCGTTCTGAGGGGAAGGCTTAACCCAAATATCGATATCCATAGTGGCCCGGGGATAACCATGGGCAGCAAGTGCGTACGCTCCGACAAGGATAAACCTAACCTTTTCTTCGGACAAGGCGTGTAATATGTCTCTGTAATCTTCGTTCAACATCGTGTTTCACACTCAGGGACGCGATTTCGCGGGTTAACAACCAGACGAGACCAATGCGCTCTTCCGGCGTACCGGGAACAAAGTCGTCATTACAACGGTCGGACATTCGACGCAAAACCGTGTGGTTTCGATTCATGATTTCCAATACCATTTTACCCGTGTAAAATCAAGATGATAGTCACTCCCAACTTTTGATTATCGCTAACAATGATTAGATGGTTTCTTGATAAAAGTATATTGATATCGTTCTTGTGAGTCAATAACATATTCTATCCCCGACAAGAGGGACGCCCTTAAAATTCTAAGTTTGTGAGCATCAACAATGAATTTTAGAATTTTAAGGGCGTCCCCCCTCTTCGGGCAGGCGCGTGTGAAAGGTTTGACATTTGACCCGCGTTTTGTTATCTAACCGTGTCGAACGTTCCCGGTGAAAGCATCTGAAACAGCGGGTGCGCGGCATCACTCCTTCAAGGGGGAAGCAGGTGAAAATCGACCGGCAGCAGGTTATACATGTGGCTGAGCTCGCCAGGCTGAGCTTCAGCGAAGAGGAGCTTAACACCTTCGTCACCCAGCTCAATGCCATCCTGGACTACTTCGACACGCTGCAGGAGGCGGACACCCGCGACATCACTCCCACCTCGCACCTGGCTGCCTCGCAAACCCCCTTGCGCGACGATGCGGTGGTCTCCTTTGCCGACAATGCCCTTCTTCTGCAGAACGCACCGGCGCAGGAAAAAGGGTGCATCAAGGTGCCCAAGGTCATAGACCAATGACTGAGCTGTGCGGCAAAACCATGCATGAGCTGCGCGCCCTGCTGGACGCGCGCGAAGCAACCTCGCTTGAAATTACCGCCTCGGTGCTCAGGCGCATCGAGGCGGTGGAGGAAAAGGTTCATGCCTACATCGCGGTAACGCCCCACCTGGCGCGGGAACAGGCACAGCGGGCGGACAAGCGCATCGCATCGGGCGCCGCCGGTTTGCTCACCGGCATCCCGCTCGCCATCAAGGACAACCTCTGCATAAAGGGGGCCGCCACCACCTGCGCCTCCAGAACCCTGGAGCGGTTCATCCCTCCCTATGATGCCGCGGTCATCGAAGCGTTGCTGAAACAGGACGCGGTTTTTGTCGGTCGCACCAACATGGACGAATTTGCCATGGGCTCATCCACCGAAAATTCCGCGTTCGGGCCGACCCGCAACCCCTGGAACCTCGAGATGATTCCCGGCGGCTCAAGCGGCGGCTCCGCCGCGGCCGTGGCCGCCGACGAATGCATCGCCGCACTGGGCACGGACACGGGCGGATCAATCCGGCAGCCGGCCGCCTGCTGCGGCACGGTGGGATTGAAGCCGACCTACGGAAGGGTGTCCCGCTTCGGCCTCATCGCCTTCGCCTCCTCCCTCGATCAGATCGGTCCGATGACCAAGGATGTCAGGGACGCGGCCATGCTTATGAACGTAATCAGCGGCCACGACCGCCGCGATTCAACGTCGATCGATATGGGCGTCCCCGACTACACCGCCGCGCTCGGCAAAGAGGTCTCCGGGTTGCGGGTGGGGATTCCCCGGGAATATTTTACCGTCGGTCTCGACCGGGAAATCGAAGACGCGGTGCGGCAAGCCCACAAAGTGCTTGAGGGGCTGAAGATGGAGATCGTCGACATCTCGCTTCCCCACACCAAATACGCGGTGGCCGCCTACTATCTTGTCGCCCCGGCCGAGGCCGGCTCCAATCTCGCCCGCTATGACGGCGTCAAGTACGGTTTCCGCGGGGGTGAAGAAGGCGGGCTAGGGGACATGTACACGCGCTCCCGCTCGGAAGGGTTCGGGATGGAGGTAAAGCGGCGGATCATGCTCGGGACCTATGCCCTCTCGGCGGGATATTACGATGCCTATTACAAAAAAGCCTCTCAGGTGCGCACCCTCATCCGCAACGATTTCAGCAGCGCATTCCGGAAATGCGATGTCATCATCACGCCCACCTGTCCCGGCCCGCCTTTTAAAATCGGTGAAAAGACCGATGATCCCCTGGGCGTATACCTCGCGGATATCTATACCGCACCGGCCAATCTTGCCGGCATCCCCGCACTATCGCTGTCCTGCGGATTTACCGGGCAGGGCTTGCCCATAGGGTTGCAGATGCTTTCAAATTTTTTTCAGGAGGAGCGGCTTTTGCAGGTTGCCCACGCCTATGAGCAAAGCACCCCGTGGCACGCTAGGAGGCCTCCCCTTGAGCCACGAATCAGATGAGTTTTTTCAACCGCCGGTTAATGCGAACCCGCTGGTTTAACTAGATAATTTTCTTGACAAATACTCTTGAACTTGTTAGATACAGAACCCGGACACACGATGGATTTACTTTGTACACATAGGCACGTAGCTCAGGGGGAGAGCGCTACCTTGACGCGGTAGAAGTCGGCGGTT
>CAYWLT010000078.1:0-11763 GCA_964459295.1 uncultured Thermodesulfobacteriota bacterium | reverse complement strand
ATTACAAAGAGTTACAGATTTTCATGCTACTGCACGGAGATGATTTTGTCAAGACAATATTTCATCTTATGCCATAATCTTCAGATTGATGGGCTGCCGTGGATACTTATTAATTTTAATTGACAAACAAACGGCCTGCCGGATAATAATCTACCCTCCACAACCTCAGCGAGAGGCCAGGTTCAACCATAGCAGGAAACAGCCACATGGAATTATTTCGATCAGATCTTGTTCTGCTGCATGCGCCGAGTGTCTATGATTTTCGCAAGAAAGCGATTTTGTATGGCCCAATCAGCGACGTCATTCCTTCATCACCCATCTTTGAAATGTATCCCATCGGGTTCTCATCGCTGCTGGAATACCTTCATCAGCGGGGCATGCGCGTCAGAATTATCAATCTCGCATATTTAATGCTGACACAGAAAAATATCGATGTCGAACAGCTGATACAAAAATTAAACTGCACCGCTTTCGGCATTGATTTGCACTGGCTTCCCCATGCCCAGGGAAGCCTGGAGGTTGCGGCCATCTGCAAGCGGCTTCATCCAGACAGGCCGGTGATCATGGGCGGTTACAGCGCTAGTTATTTCCACCGGGAGCTGATTGCCTACCCGCAGGTTGATTTTGTCCTGCGGGGCGATTCAGCCGAACGACCCCTCTTCGAGCTGCTGCGCACCATCAAACAAGGGAGCGGCGACTATTCCCGTATTCCCAATCTTACCTGGAAACGGGGCGACACCGTTCGAGAGAACGAACTCTCCTGCGTTGCCGCCGATCTGGCAGGGTTTTCCAACAACTATTTAAGCCTCTTTAAATGCGCCCTGTTATCCGGAGACTTCAACGGGTTTACCTCAATTCGTGACTGGTGGGAATATCCCATCACCGCAATCATGACCTGCAGAGGCTGCGTGCACAACTGTGTTTTCTGCGGCGGCGGACGCGCCGGCATTAAAGACTACTGCAAACGTGAAAGGCCTGCATTCAGGCCCCCACAACTGCTGGCAGGTGATATTCATACCATCAGCCGCTATACCAACGGTCCCATTTTTGTGGTGGGTGATCTGCGCCAGGGCGGCGATGCTATGGCGCATGAGATTCTGGAGCGGTTGCGGCATTACAAGATCAGCAACCCGATCGTGCTGGAACTGTTCAAGCCCGCCGATACTGATTTTTTTGACGCGGTGGCGCGATCCATCAGCCATTTTAATTTTGAGTTTTCTCCCGAATCGCATCTCGAAACCGTCAGGCAATATTCGGGAAAACAGTATTCCAACGCGGAGATGGA
This sequence comes from uncultured Thermodesulfobacteriota bacterium, assembly GCA_964459295.1. GTDB lineage: Bacteria > Desulfobacterota > WTBG01 > WTBG01 > WTBG01 > CAZWCD01. The sequence goes on along the minus strand of CAYWLT010000078.1, from coordinate 10,478 downwards.
AGCGACCATCGGTGCGGCGCTTGCCAGCGGGTGCCGCAAATTTGATCTCTTTTTCATGATCGGCCTCCCCCACCAAACTCCTGAAATTGCGCTGGACACGGTTGATTATTGCCGCCACCTGCTGCAGCGATTCGGCAACCGGATTACCCCGTTTATCTCCCCCCTCGCACCATTTATTGATCCCGGCAGTCTGGCGTATGAACAGTCAGAGAAGCTCGGCTATAAAATCCTGTATCGGACACTGGAGCAGTATCGGCTGGCCCTGTTGCAGCCAAGCTGGAAATACACCCTGGGGTATGAAACGGAGTGGATGAGCCGGGAGGAAATAGTTGCCACAACCTATGAAGCAGCCCTGCGGCTTAATCGTGTCAAGCAAGAGAGCGGATTAATCGATTCGGAGCAGGCCGGAACAATAGAAGAGCGGATTCACGCGGCGATGAAGATGATGGAACGAATTGACGAGATTTTAAAAATCGCCGACTGCACATTGCGGGAGGAAGCGCTGCACAGGTTAAAACCTGCTATTGATACGCTCAGTATTGCCACTATCTGCGGCAAAGATGAAATAAAATGGCCGGCCGGCAAAAGACGCTTCAACTATTTTAATATTATCAAGGACCTATTATTTGGCGGCAGAAAATGACCCCGGGAACCTGACCGGCGGTTGATGATCATGCCTGAATTGTACCACGACCCAACCGTATGGCTTGTGCTCGGGCAATGCAACACAAGCATTGTCAATAATCAGGCGCTTCTTATGCCGGACGACTTTCCACATACCTGGATTTTTCCCTATGGGCGTGATAGGGCAGACGTGTTCATTCCCGCCGGGGGATCGGGCTTGCGCTGGATGCTGAGAGAGTGTAAATAGCTCATGTGGAACTGGAATTTCGGAAAAAAACGCGGCAGGCGCATGAGATTAAAGACCATGATCCCTATTGCCAAACGGTCCAGCCAGGAGGACATGGGCCAGCCCAGGTGTACAAATACCTGGCGGTCCGCCAGTTCATATTCAACCACCCTGAGCATGGCGACAATGCTGTTATAAATGCCGAATCTCCCCAAGGGGAATCGGAAATGATTTGGAGCTGTCTTGGGCGGTATTCCCGCCCGCGGGGAAAAAAACGTGATAAACACCGTGTTGTCCCTGCTTTGATGGGTTTCCTCTTCCGTTCTTCTGAAATAAAGATGGACGTCAGAGGCAGACGATTCCGCCAGATACAGAATCATGCCCATCTCACTGTCTGCCTTCTCCCTTTCCCTTCGTTCCGGCGCCCTTTTCCGGGCCACCAGCATACCCAGCAGCAGTACCACACTGGTTACCGATGCCCACATGACCGTGCCGCGGGGCTTTTGCAGCGCCAGAAAAACAAAGCAGCTTAGCAAAATAATCCAAAAGACAAGCGTGCCCAGACGGCTGGTTGAAAAATGGATGATTTCCTTTGTGCCCTTGAAGTAGCGATAAATAAAAAGTGAGCCCATGTTGATGCAAAAGCTAGCCACCAGGCCCAGCGCATACATGTCCGCCAGCGTTTCCTGTCTGCCCGCGGTAATCCAGATAATGATCGAGAAAAAGGCAGCGTTAAGGATATGTATGCGATACAGTGAGTTGCGCTGATTAATGGAAATCAGCCAGTCAAAACCATAGCGGTCAGCCACCCGCTCCAGCAATTCGCTTGAGGCGACAAAGGCGGTATTAACCGCCATGATCAGCGTCAAGCTGGCAAGCACGGCAACCGATATGCCGAATGGAATGCCGTTGATCATGGTCGCGTAAAAGGTAATGAGATCGCCTTCGTGATTTTTGAAATCAATTGGCGCCGACAGAGCAAGGGCCGCCACCAGAGGGGTAATCAATCCAACCGTGCAGGCAAGAAATATATAAGCCTTGCCGACTTCACGCCAGTTGCGTACCAGGCCGGCTGTCTGCAGAACCGACTCGACTCCCGAGTATGCCAGAATACAAAACGCGATGCTTGAGATGAATTTTCGGTAATGTCCCGCCCAGGATCCGCTGTTAAAACCTGAAATCGTGCTATCTGCCGCCCCCTTGAGCCGCGCCATCGATTCGCCGTCGAGGGCGAATATGCCGCTGCTGACCAGATTTAAAATAACAAAGGTAGCCGCAGCAAATATAATGAAGGTGACTCTGGCATTTTCCCTTATGCCCAGAATGTTGAGGCCTGCGATAATCCAGATAATGGCCAGCACCAGACCAAAATTGAACCCCGGTGAAGATTGGAAAAATGAAGTAGCATTGGCGACAGCGCTCACTGCTGAAATACAGGCGGTGAGTATATAGTCGACCATGATGGAGGCGACGGCTATAAAGGAAACTACCGGACCCAGAACCAGATACGAGAAGGAGTATACTCCGCCCCCGATGAGGCCGTGGTGTTCAAGAATTTCAGCGATTTCCACCAAACGGGTGGTCATGTAATGGATGAAAACAGAGGTGAAAGCGATAAATAAAATGGCAGAGGCCCCGATAAACCGGTAGGCTTCCGCCGGTGCATAAAAAACCGATGTCAGCTCATCCATCAGGGTTATGACCGCGATGGACAACCAGGTAAGCCACCACCTTCCCCGGTGATTATAGGCGAGCGCATTTTTCTTCCTAAGCACTAAGAAAAAAAGTCCCGCAAGTGATATATTGAGGACCAAAAGTATGGCGGTTTTCATAGCAATGCTTTTATGGACGGAGTGGTCACTGCCGCATTGACCGAAACAGGTTTAAAATTGTCATGCAACCGCATCAGGAATACAAAAAAAGCCGTTAAGTGATTAACGGCTTGAATTTACGTTTTTCGCTGATCAGTATAGAAAAATACCCACCGGGTGTCAATCAAAAATAAGTGTTTGGGGTTTTGCGGAGCGAGCAGGCAAAGGCTTCGAATATAATGCAATAGTTCAATAACCGTCATCGCTTGCCGGACCGGTGAGTAGAGCGAGATGAGGTTCTATCATCGAAGGCGCAACATAGTCACTGCCTATCTTTGCGGCGCCGTTTCTTCCTTCATGTTTGTTTTTATATCCTCCCTATTTTCTGCATCTGCACCTCCTGCCCTATCCTCCAGCCACTTGTAGGTTTTTTTGATGGGCAGATTGTTCTGAATCAAGAGAAAATAATCTTTTTCAAGGGTTCCATTAGAGGTTACATACAGGTTGTATCTTCCGGTAAATCCCTGAAGCACTGAGTTGATATGGATTCCTGTCCCCTGATCCCCTTTGTCGGTAAAGAGAAGCGACACGCGCGCCAATCCACTGTAAAAATAGGCTTTTTCTGCGGTAGTGCGCTGAAACGCACCGCCATCAAGCATATCCTCGACTACCATAAGGTTATTTTCTCTGTCGATAATAGATATGATAACTCCCTTTTCCAGCAGCGCTTGAATAGAAGACTTCCATACCGTAGCCATAGGAGTATCTACTTCAAAATATCTCTTTACCGGTTCATGGATCATGGGAGGGGGGGAAATGCAGCCGGCAAGACAGAAAAAAATCACCAGCACGGGAAGGATGACGGCACGGCTACGGATAGAGACGCTAATTCCCGGTTTCATGCTTCGCTTCCTTACCCAGAAGTAATTTGACATGAGCGATGCGGTCCTCTGTTTTGGGATGAGAGGACAAAAGAGTGATTTTTATCTCTTCCCCCTTTTCTTTTTCCATGGCCCGAAACCGCTCCAGAACGGTCACAAATGCGCCGGGGTCATAATTTGCGCGGGAAGAATAGTCAAAGGCCAGTTCATCCGCCCTGTTTTCCCAGCTCCTGCTATACCCTTGCGCAACAATCATGGCAGCGAGATTGGTAACAATCCTACTGAAATCACCAATCATATCTCCCCCCAACGAGGCTACCGGGGGAATGCCCGCGACCATTGCCGCAATGTCTACCAATGTCAGAACGTTTTGCATTTTCTGCGCGCTGTAGTAAGAACGCACCGAATGCCGCTCACACACATGCCCGATTTCGTGTGCCAATACTGCGGCAAGTTCATCCTTGCTTTCCAGTTGGTCGAGCAGACCGACCGTGATATAGACAAACCCTCCGGGCCCGGCGAATGCGTTGACTTCGCTGGTGTTAAGCACCGTAAAGACGAAGTGCAAATCGGGACGGGTGCAAACGGTCACCAGTTGATTCCCGACGGCCGCAACCCGCTCAGTCAAATGCTCGTCTTTAATGACGGGATATTGCGACTTCACGACGGCATCGACGTAGTTGCCAAATTTTATCTCTTCTTTCTCGGATAGATACGGAAGTTGTTTTCCTCCATCAGGTTTTGCCGGTCGGGAAGCGCATGCAGCTGTACACAGGAGTAGGCAGAGCATTAGAAACTTCTGGGCAAATACGGGATTCTTTCCGAAGTTCATCATAACCTTGATCCCTCCGATTAAGGTGCCATCTGTTGCCTGCCATTATTACCGACTTGGGCTTGCCAACTCCGTACTCATAGTATTAACCTATTTTCAAAAAAAAATAAAGCAAATCAAAATTCATCTAATCGTCTTGACGAATACCCGTAACCGTAAATATAATAGATACCGGCAGTTCAGATTTCCATGGGACCGTGTCGGAGGATCATGGTCGCGCATAAAAAACGACGGCGGATCAGGTGCAGGCCAACGCAGAATGGTTCCCTGTAAGATATTCGCAAAAATGCGATAAGCAGGGTAAAATAGCATGTGGAATATCCTTACTGTTTAAATGACACCGTAAAAGGGAAGGGCGGGAAGATCGTGAATACCGGCAAGCTGTACGGATGGACAGGAAAATTGTTAGAAGTGAATCTTTCGGATAGGACCGCTGTCGATAGAGATACCACCGGTTATACAAGTAAATTCATCGGGGGTAAGGGAATAGGAGGTAAGCTTTACTGGGATGATTTCACCGATAAAAGGAATGCGTTTCATGAAGACAGCCCGTTTATATTGATGTCCGGACCGTTTGCTGCCACGCCCGCCCCCAGCGGATCGCGCTGGCTGATCTGCGGGAAATCCCCTTCCCTCTATCCTGAGTGCTTCGCAAGTGCCAACCTGGGAGGAAGTTTTGGCGCTCAGATGAAAAAGGCGGGATATGATGGTTTGATCATCAAGGGAAAAGCATGCGATAAAATCTATCTCCTCATTACTGACGGAAAACTTGAATTCAGGCGCGCTTCTCATCTCGGCGGGTTACCGGTTTCAGCAACCATGCAGGCTATCCAAAATGAAGCGGGGAGAAAGATCGTGATTGTTGCTACCGGAGTCGGCGGAGAAAATCGCGTGCGTTTCGCAACCGTTGCAACCGACGCCGGCGGCAGTGGTTCCATGGGATTTGGCGCCGTGATGGGTTCGAAAAATCTAAAGGCGATAGCAGTCCGTGGAACGGGAGTTATTCCGGTTGCACATCCCGATGGCATCAGGTCGATCAGACAGGACATAAAAAGAATGACCGGTGAAGGTTATTTTAATCTCTATGGTTCACCGGCGCCGCTTGCCGAGGCCGAGGTTATAAAGAAGATCCAATGTCGCGGATGTTCCCAGGGATGCTGGAGGTCCCTTTACAGAGCAGTTTCAGGTGAGGAAGGAATTCGCAAGTGTCAATCGAGCTTCTTCTACTCCCAGTGGAACAGACGGGCGCATGGCGAACTCACTCAAGCGACCTTCCTTGCCACCTCCTTTGCCAATGAATATTCCCTGTGCACCATGGAACTCCCGGGCATACTTATCTGGTTGGAGCAATGCATCGAGAACGGCATTATTTCCGAAAAGGAAACGGAATTGCCCATGAGCGCCGCGGGCAGCAGTGAATTTATCCGGCTCTTTATTGAAAAGATAGCAAAACGTGAGGGGTTTGGCGGGGTGCTGGCCGAAGGGGTGATGAGGGCAGCAGACATGCTGGGTAGTGATGCCAAAGCACTGGCACTCGGTCACTTTACCCAAACCGGGCGAGGAATCGCCTACGGGCCGAAGGTATTCTCTCCGTCCGCACTTATTTACGCCACAGAGCCGCGGCCGTCTGTCACCGAATTGCATGAAGTGTGCGAACCCCTTACCAAGTGGGCGCTGTGGTACACTACCGGGGGATCTTTTTCATATCTCTCAACCCAGGTCTTAAGAAAAATAGCCCAGCGGTTCTGGGGAAGCGAGGAAGCGGCCGACTTTTCGGGCACGGATGGTAAGGCGCTTGCGGCAATTAAGATACAAAACCGCCAGCATCTCAAGGATTCGCTCATTCTGTGCGACTTTGCCTTCCCGATCATGGATGATACAAGTTCAGCAGATCATGTGGGCGATGCGGGATTGGAAGGCCGCCTCTTTTTCGCAGTGACCGGCATGGAGATTGATGAGGAAGATCTGAATACCACCGGAGAGAGAATTTTTAATCTCCTGCGTGCCATTTATCTGCGAGAGGGAAGGCGGGGGAAAGCTGATGATTATTTGCCCGAAAGCCAGTTTGAAGAAAAAGATGAGCCCGTGTTTGATGTATTTGGCATGTTTAATCCAGATCTTTACCTGCCCGGGAAGGCCGACGCGATACTCTCTAGAAAGGGTAAGGCCCTTTCCCGGAGCGATTTTGAACAAATGCTGGACGAATACTACTGTCTTCGCGGATGGGATCCGGCAACAGGTTTGTTTACCAGAAAAAGGCTCATTGATCTGGGACTACAGGACCTTATTCAAGCATTGAAGGGAAAAGTTATCTGAACGAAAAACAGTAAGTGATTGCTTACCCAGGTATCGTAGTGTCTGCAACCAATAGAAACCGGGAGGTTGCTGTGAGAAAAACCGTATTATTTTATACGCTTTCAATGGTGCTGATGTGCAACAGTGCATATCCAGGGGGCCCGGCGCAAAAACCGGCGGTTGATAAAAAAGAGGAAGCAAAGCAGATGGTGATTAAAGGAACTCAATCGTTCAGTGCTCAGCGCTATGATGAAGCAATCACATGGTATAAGCAGGCTATCGCATTAGACCCCGATTCCGTAGATGCGAACTATAATCTTGGGGTGGCTTTCGGAAATAAGGGCTTGCTTGATGAATCCATGGCCGCCTATAACCGGGTTATCGTCATTAACCCTCTTCACGCACAGGCACACAACAACTTGGGAAGCGCCTTTGAGAAAAAGGGAATGGCAGATAAGGCACACTTCGAATACGAAAAGGCTGTGTCGGCCGATCCCGATTTGGCTCCCGCCCTTTACAATCTCGGCAAGTCTTTTCTGTCTCGAGACGATAAAAATCAGGCGGCCGATTATTTATATAAAGCCGGGATGCTTTTTCATAGAAGCGGCGATAAAAAATGGGCCCAAAAATCATGCGATCTGTTGACGCAGACAAATTCACCGACGCTTGAAACCAAGTTGTATGAGATGGTATATGCGGTTGCAAATGGACACGATAAGGAATTAATCAGCAAATAACATCATTTATCGTGCCGCTCAAAATTAACCATGCGACCGCTTTTTGTCATTCCCGCAAAAACGGGAATCAATAAAAAATAAAAAGCGAATCCCGCGATTAAGTCGGTCAATGATATAAAAACGGATAATTCATTAGCGATTCCATTTTATTCTTGCATTACCGACGGGAAGATAAGAAAATAAAAAGCGAAGCACGATAACCAAAAAGGAGGGGGGCAAAATGGTGATCGATACTTCGCTTCTTACTACATGTGCGGTTTTTAGTAAGGTAAACGAGACATTGGGAAAATAGTTTTAAATTTTTTCTGTACACCCAAAAATTTTTAAGCCGCGCGAGGGAGAGTTCACATTGGTTTTCAATAAGGGTGTGCCGGACAATTTGCCTTCTATCACGAAGACAAAAAGAGGAACGCTGTCGATACATCGTTCCTCTTTTGTCTTGGAGGGTAAGGAATGAAAAGCCATTTCTTGCTTAGTTGATTATTTAAACGTAAGCGAGAAAAAAAGGTTTCGGTCTGTCAGAAAAAGAGCGGAACGAAGTTTCCGTCGTTCCGCCAGCCGGGAGGTGTTAAGATCTCCAGTTTTTGGTAATTCCTGAACAAGTTAATCGTGCTGTTTATTCTTGGATGGTCAAAACAGGCTGTTTAGAAATCTATCCTCCATTTGACTCCTCCATCAGGGTAATCACCATGTCCGGAGATGAAGAACTTGCCCGGGGAACGAACATTGATATAACTACAATGCATACTAATTGTTTTCGATCTCACCATGTGCTATATTTTTTAAGTATGGAACGCTATTAAGGAAACCGCTCATGCTTGTACGATTCGGCATATCACTTGATAAGGAGCTGCTCAGGAAATTTGATCAGCTTATCCGGGGCAAACAATATTCAAATCGCTCTGAAGCACTTAGAGATTTGATTCGTGAGAGCCTGGTAAAAAAAGAGTGGGAAAGTAACCGGGAGGTTTTCGGCGCTATTACATTTGTATATAACCATCACCAGCGGAAACTTGTCGGCAAACTCATGGACATCCAGCATCAATACCACGACTGCATTATTTCCACTCAGCATATTCATCTGGATGGAAGCAACTGCCTGGAAATCGTTGCGGTCAAGGGGTGCTCAAAGGAGGTAGAGGACTTGTTCTGGAAAATCAAATCGGCCAAGGGGGTCAAGCATGGAGGAGTTGCACTGACCTCTACCGGCAAGGAACTCATGTAGTGCTATTATTTTTTAAAACTGCGTAGCACGAATGTTAAAACAGTAGCATTGGGTCTCAACGTCCGGGCAGTATCGATGGCCTGTCCACTGCCCGCCAATAATCATAAGCACACTGGAGTTGACATTCATTCATCATGAGCGAGCTTGAACGCCTTAATGGTACCTCTAAAAATCAACTATATGGATTCCACGATCAAATTGGGGAATGACAAGAAAATGAATAATTAGATTAGAGGTTACCTTAAGCAATACAAGCGGCACCTATGACCCGGCAGGCAATAAAAAAGGTTTTTTTAAGTTGAAAGGATTTATATAGATCATGACTCAAAAATTTGCCATGTTTCCATTCAGCGCACTGGTTGGCCAGGAATTGATGAAGAAAGCTTTGCTCGTCAATGCAGTTGATCCGGGCATCGGCGGCCTGCTTATCAAGGGCGACAAGGGAACCGGTAAATCAACCGCGGCGCGCTCACTGGCGGAACTGCTGCCGTCCATAAAAGTAGTGCAGGACTGTCCCTTCAGCTGTCATCCGGTAAACCGGAAACTCATGTGCTCCGCCTGTCAGCAGCGCGTCGAGCGCGGCGATGCCCTGCCGTCGACCGAGCGAAAAATGGAAGTGATTGACATGCCGCTTTCCGCCACTGAGGACATGGTGGTGGGCACGCTGGACATCAAGCGGGTGCTTAAGGATGGTGAAAAAGCCTTTGAGCCGGGAATCCTTGCCCGGGCCAACCGGAACATACTGTACATTGATGAAGTGAACCTGCTTGATGATCATCTGGTAAACATCCTGCTGGATGCGGCCGCGATGGGAGTTAATGTGGTAGAGCGGGAAGGAGTCTCTCTGTATCATCCAGCCCGGTTTATCCTGGTGGGAACCATGAACCCGGAGGAAGGGGAGCTGCGGCCGCAGATCCTGGATCGGTTTGCGCTGGCGCTTGAAGTGCGTGCGCTTGCCGCTAAAGAGGATCGGCTGCGAGTTATGCAGTATCGAATGGTATTTGATGAAGACCCCTGGCGCTTCGAAGAACAGTTTGCCGCTCAACAGGATCTCCTAGGCCGGGAAATTCGCCACGCCCAGGAATTGCTCTACCAGGTAGAAATCCCCCCCCCATTGCTCGAACAAATCGTGCACCTTACCACCACGCTGGGAATTAAAACCCACCGCGCGGATATTGCCCTGGAGAAGACTGCGCGCGCTCTCGCCGCGCTAGACGGCAGAACTGCGGTGGCGGAATCGGATATTGAGGAGGCGGCATTGCTGGCACTGCAGCACCGAATGCGGCAGTCACCCTTTGAAAAGGAGAAAACTCTGTCGCCGGATATGATTGCGCAGATAATGCATACCAAGCAGGAAGAGGAAATAAGCGACTTCGACCTGACGGGAGACATAAAAAAAAACTTCCTTAATCATGGTATCACGAGCCCGGCGCGGGGCAATGATACCGCTAAAACCGCGCAGCCGCGCGGACTTTATATTCGTGCGCGGCAGTGCATCGAGGCGCGGGATATCGCCCTTGACGCAACCATCCGCAAGACAATCCGGGAAAACGGAACCCTCCAGGAGCTGACCGACCATTTGATGGAAAAAGTGCGCATCGGCAAGGGTGAAGGGTGATATATTGTCGCGCTTGATTCTTCATCTTCCATGCGGCTGGAGCGAAAAATCCGTCTGGCAAAGACTCTTTCCTGGCTGGTGCTCAGGCAGTCATACGCGAAACGCAGCCAGGTCGCGCTTATCGCCTTTCGCAATCAAGAGGCAAGCATTATCGTCGAACCCACGGCGGATATACTGCGCCTTCAGAATGCGCTGGAAAATCTTCCCACCGGCGGAAAAACCCCGCTCA
>CAYWLT010000077.1:0-11861 GCA_964459295.1 uncultured Thermodesulfobacteriota bacterium | reverse complement strand
ATAATTACCAAAGAGAAGACAGAAGACGATCTGGTAAAGGAGCTTACCCGCCAGTTGGAAGAGAACCCGGTCCGGACCGCGATCAGCGGGGCCATGTAACCACGTACACATATATATGTGTAAGCATCCGCTCCTAAAGATATTAAGAACAGGAGGTAGTCCATGGCGGTCTTAATAACCATTCTGCTAGTGCTCGTGGTCGTAATCGGGGGCTTCTACGGACTGTTCAAGTATAAAAACCTGCAAAAAAAGCCCGATTATTACCAGTATTTCAAAACCCAGGACACCAGGCCCGAGGGCAAGATCGGCGTTTTTGCCACCGCCCTGATCATGCCCCCAAACCACAGCCACGCCTTTTTTCACAACATCATCCACAAAATATTCAAAGTGGTGGTCCCCTGGCCTTTCAATATTCTTGCCCTCAAGGACAACGGTGTTGCCCTGCTCGACCCGGCTCACGTCCACGCCAGGGTGGAGTTCACCCCCACCCGCCTTGAAGACGCGTTCGGCAACGAACGGGATCTCGATGGCATCCCCTACATGGAAAAATATCGTGAGGGAATGGTAAAATGGGTTCCGCCGTCATCGCGCATTTACCTCGACCACGGCTTCTTTCTTTACAAGGGGCGGCCCGGCGGGGAACCGTCGCTCTGCGGTAAAGTCGCCAACAAGTCCCGCCTGTACTACTACGGGAGCGGTATCAAGCAGCGGAAATTGCCCCACTGGGAGGAAAGCTTCAGAGTCGTCAATACCGCCTTTGACCGGCTTCGCCAGAAATACCCGAATGCCGAATTTCGCTCGGAAACCAACTTGTTTTATCATGAAATGAAACAGAAACTCCACGAACTGCTGGACGCGGGGTGTGAAACCATCGTTCTCGTCGCCCCCATGGGCATCTATTCTCACTTTGAGGAATTCAACTCCGGCTTCCGCCATTGCTTCGAATACATTGAGGAATGGAAGCAGAAGCATCCCGGGAAAAAGGTAAAGGTTATCATCGGCCCGCAGATGGGCAACTTTCAGCCGCTGCGCCAGGCCTTCCTGGACATGCTCAAAGACCGGCTCGACACCCTTCCCCAGGGTTCGGACGTGACGGTGGCGGTTACCGTGCACGGCATGCCCTGGGACGCATTCCACTATGAGGCGTGGCTGCAGCTCGCGCCTGCGTACCGGGACAAACTTCTGGAAGAGGTACAGGCGCTGGTAAAGAGTTACCGTTTCGGGCGCACCAACGTGGTGGTCTGCCAGGACGAGTTTGCCGACCCCATCTGGGATCCCCAGGAGAAGTATCTCTCCACCAACCGCGCCTACTGGAATGCGATCAAGGACAACTATGATTACGCCATCGGCCTGCCCATCGAGTTTTTCGCGGAGAATTCAGACACCCTCATGCACCATGCCATGAAGTGTTTTGAAAATTTTGACGCGTATGACATTGACGAGCCGGTTGACTATCCCGACTGGTCCGTGCCCTACACCCGGGAAATGGTTCAGGGGAAGACCCGCGTGATTTATAACGGCGTCCCGGTGGGCAAATACCAGAAACACGTCATCGAGGCTTTTTACCAGGCCTGCGATTCGGTGCTAAGCCAGGCAACGGCATAGCTAAATCAGCGCCCTCATCTTTTACCCATGAAAGCGCCGCGCCAGGCTTATGGCGCGGCGCTTTATATATAAACAACTATTTTTATGGCACTGCTTAAAATTCGCCACGCAACTTCTCTCGGCCATTCCCGCGAAAGCGTTAATCCTGAAAAATCAAACAACTGGATTCCCCGATCGGGTCGAAAGATGACAAGAAAATGAATATTTGGAGGATCCCAAGTATTTTTAACGGACAGTTCAGCAGTCCCGCGCACAACCATCGAACATGTAAGAGGATTTCCAGACCGACAGGGCTCTGATGAATTGGCATTTTTTTCTTGACAAACAATTATTTCCAAGGTATAAGTCCAAGTGAATACATCATTAAGACTTATTGCATCAAGATATAGCTTATAAAACACGGCAGTATACCAACCATGATCGCGGATCAGCGGGCCAGCATCAACAAGCAGACCAACCAGCTTGTGTTTGATCTCAAGCGGGGTTTTCTTCAATTCGTCATCCTGCACCTGATTTCCCAACAGCAGCGGTATGCTTATGAAATAAAGGACGAAATCCTTAAAATCACCAGCGGCACCTTCGATATCGATCGGAATAATCTCTACAAGAAACTTCGTTCACTGGAACAGCAGGGATTTCTAAAAAGCCAGATGGAACATTCCCGGCGCGGGGCTGACCGAAAATATTACACCATTACCCCGTTCGGCAAGAAGCTTTTTCAGGAAATGTATCAATTGCTCATTCCGGTCATGGGTTCGCTTCACAAAAGGATCACAAAATCCTGAGATCGGACACGGCGGGAGACGGCGGAATGCCCCTGAAAAGAGTCGCGCTGCTCACCATGTTTTTACTTATTCCCTCGTTTGTGCATTTTGTCATGTGCCCGGTCGCCGATTCGTTCACCGCGAGCAAATGCCAGCAACTGCTCATCGGACAGCAGCCGTTTCAGAACAGCCACCTTCAGCAAAAGGAATCTGCCCCGGCCCCGCTCGGGGACCCTTCTTTCTACCCCTGCAAACTTCAGCTGCGCTATAAAACCGTCATGCATTCACTGCAGCCGTCGGTGGATATGGAACGCGCCAACAAACTAACCATTTTAAAAACCAACCGGATCAACGTCTAAGTTTTTTCTTTAGCGGTTATACAGGAAACCAAGCATTAAACACCCTTGGAGGAGGTTCAACTATGGCGAAGCAAAAAATCATTAGTGGCAAATCGCTGTTTTACACGGCCGTATCGGTGGTGTGGATTTTTGCCCTTGCCGCAATCGCCCACATCATCATGGTCTTGATTGAAAAACACAATCCGGTCATCAAGTATGACTATGCATGGTCATGCGCCATTGTCGGATTGCTGACGATTTACGCGACCCGCTTCATGAAGAGCGACGGCTGGCAGAGCTTCTGGGGCATCCTGGGCGGCCTGGGCCTGTGGTTTGCCTGGGAATACAGCCTGATGTATGGCGGGCACCGCATGGGGGTCACCTATACCTTCAACGGCAGCTATCCCGAATACCGTCTCATGAAATGGACGGTCATGGGATTTCTCATGGTTTTCACCTACCTGGTTTTCCAGGAAAGCGTCCGCTGCAACTTCATTTATTTCTTGAGGCGCCGGCTCAGGCTGATGCGGGGGGTGGTGGCCACGGGAAAGATCGACAACTACGGACCGCGCACGGCTTTCGAATACATCATGATCACCTGGGCAGGCTACGCCTTGCTGATGATAGCCTATGACGATCAGGTGTTCGGTCCTTATTCCTGGTTCACCTATACCCTCTTTTTTGTCTCCTTTTCGGTTTTCTTCTACCTGCTCTACAAGCTGATTGGCTATGACAAGTTCGGAGCCAACCTGCGCTACTCCATTCCCACGGTTACGGTTCTCTGGAATGACGTGGAGATTCTGGCCAAGTGGGGAATGCTCAAGGAGCCCTGGGTGCACATCAACTGGAAGATCATGTCGGTGATCATAGCCGGTTTTGCGGTTTCCACCTACCTGATCGTAAAAGATCTGCGCAGAAGAAAAACGGGCATGATCGAGTCAAAGGATATTGTTTAAACCGGGCATCAATGGACCATGCATCAAAATACTTAAGGAGGCCAATATGAACTATTGGAAATTACTACCGGTTCTGACGATCTTAGTCGCACTTGCCGCATGCCTGACCGAAGGTGAGGTTGAGGAGGCGGAGTTATATAAAACATCTTACGCGGAGCGGATGAAAATGCTCGAGGAGCGGTTTTTAGCGGCGGAAAAAGAGGGTAAAATAGTCACCGGCGTCGTTGTGGAAGGAAATTCCCTCTTTAACGGCACCACCGAGCCCCAGAACCGCCCCTATGGAGAGCCGTACACGGACCAGGAATTCCGCGCAGCCGCCATCAGCGCCGAGCGCAACAGCAAGCTGTTTATCCTTGCCCAGGACGGCACCCTTTACTATCCCACCCCCCCCAAGGGACAGGCGGTCTCCGAAAGCGTGCAGGCCGCACGTTTTCACCGCGTTTTTACTGAAGCGCAAAAACAGGGCACGGAAAAATTGTTTACCTGGGCAACCCTGGTCCCCATGGTGGGTCGGGAAATAGAAATCTGCGGCGAGGTCTATCCCGGTTATGGGGGGATCAAGGGTATTCGCATTGAGTCGCTCCGTTTTGAGCATGATTACATCGTCGGCCAGGATTAGCCGGTTTTGAGAACGTCCGATGTTTTTCGGGCGCGGCGAAAATTGTCCTTGACAGGGCGGCGGCGCTCGGACTATAAGTTGGTTCGATAATAAAACTATTAGCTTCTCTAATGGGATATTCCGGCGTTCGGGAAGAAATCAACATCACCACACAATCGGGAGTTATTCATGGATCTGAAGAAGCTGGATGACGTTATCGATCGTCACCGCAAGGAGAAGGGAGCGCTGATCACCATCCTGCACGACATACAGCGCGAAGACGGGTTCATCGCCGACGAGGCGATGACCCACCTGAGCGACCGGCTGAAGCTGCCGTTAAGTGAGGTGTTCAGAACGGTGAGCTATTTCGGGCATGCCTTCACCCTGCAGCCGCGACCGGCGGCGCACGCGGTAAAGGTATGCAACGGCACCGCCTGCCATGTCCGGCGGGGAGCGGAAGTGATGAGCGAGCTCAAGGAGACCGTGGAAAAGGAAGGGGCCGAGGCCCTGTGCCGCCTTGAAGCGGTGCCCTGCCTGGGCTGCTGCACGGCGGCGCCGGCGGTGGAAATAGACGGGAAGCTGCTTGACCGAGAGGCAGCCAAAATGACCATCATCAAACTGAAAAGCGAGAAGTGAGATGAAAATCGAGTCCGCACAGGAATTGAACAAACTAAAAGACGCGGGAGAAAAGCTGCTCCTCCCCGGCGGCATCAGGATACAGGTTGGGACATCGCGGTGCGGTGTGGCGCGCGGCGCGCAGGAGGTTGTCGCGGCCTTTGAAAAGGAGCTGACCGCCCAGGGGCTGGAGGGCCGCGTGGTCCGGGTGGGCTGCATCGGCATGTGCCACGAGGAGCCGCTGGTTGAAATCGTCATGCCCGGCAAGCCCAAGCTGACCTATGGCGGGATAACCGCGGAGCTGGTGCCGGCACTGCTCAAGTCGCTGGCTAAGGGAAAGCCGCAGAAAAAGAACCTGCTCTACCGCACCAACCAGGAAACCCTGGCGGTAAACGGCCGGGCCTTCACCTACGCGGCAAAAACGCCGGCGGAGATCAAGTCGATCCCCGCCGCGGAAGACAGTGACTTTTTAAAGCCCCAGTTGCGCATCGCCATGCGCAACGCGGGGGCGATCGATCCGATGAGCATCGAGGAATACGCGGCACGGGGAGGCTATGCCGCCCTGCTCAAGGCGGTAACCCAGATGAAACCCGAGGAAATTATCGATACGGTTACCAAGGCCAATTTGCGCGGCCGGGGGGGCGGCGGGTTTCCCACCGGTCGGAAGTGGCAGGCCTGCCGCGAAGCACACGGCACGCACAAGTATGTGCTCTGCAACTGCAGCGAGGGAGACCCGGGCATCGGCATGCACAAAAGCATCATTGAGTCAGATCCCCACGGCATCGTCGAGGGCATGATCATCGGCGGCTATGCCATCGGGGCCCGGGAAGGCTATATTTATCTGCACCACGGCAATCCCGGGGCAAAGGAGAAGCTCCAACATGCCATTGATCAGGCATACGAGTATGGTCTGCTGGGCGACAACATCCTGGGCAGCGGCTTTAGCTTTTCCCTCACCCTGAAGGAGGGAGCCGGGGGATACGTCTGCGGCGAATCCACCGCGCTGATGGCCACGTTGGAAGGCCGGGCGGGAGAACCGCGGCCCAAGTACATCCATACCGCGGAGAAGGGGCTCTGGGACGGCCCGACCAACCTGAACAATGTGGAGACCTGGTGCAACATTGCCCCGATCATCATGCGCGGCGCGGAATGGTTTTCGGCCATAGGAACGAAAACCAGCGCCGGCACCAAGGTCATTTCCATATCGGGAAACGTCAATACCCCCTGCCTGGTTGAAGTCCCCATGGGCACGCCCATTGCCGACATCATCGCACTCGGCGGAGGTCTGCCGTCGGGAAGCACCCTCAAGGCATTTCAGCTGGGGGGGCCGCCCGCAGGCATTCTTCCGGCGGATCAGGCCGGCATCGCCCTGGGATTCGACGAGCTTGCCGCGGCGGGATCGCTGCTCGGCTCGGGCGGGCTGATCGTGATGGACCAGAGCACCTGCGTGGTGGACATGGCCAAGTACTTCCTCTCGTTTCTCGAGAAGGAATCCTGCGGCAGGTGCGTGCCCTGCCGGGAGGGGGTGAAGCGGATGCGGGAAGTGGTGGAAGGCATCAGCATCGCCACCGGGAAAGAGGAGGACATCGCCCTGCTCAATGAACTGGCGGAGTGCCTGTCATCCGCCTCGCTCTGCGATCTGGGAAAATCAGCGCCGCAGGTGGTGGTTTCCACCCTGCGTCATTTCATGGATGAATATCAGACACATATTGTTCAGCAGGTTTGTCCGGCCAAACGCTGCAGCATGTAATGATCTGCCGGTTTTCAAAGGGAGCAGATAATGGTAACCATAACACTGGACGGCACCAAGACCAAGGTTGACGGTAATGCAACGATTTTACAGGCAGCGCGCGAGGCGGGCATAGCCATCCCCTCCCTCTGTTCGCACCCGGGCCTAAGCGGTCTGGGAAACTGCCGGCTCTGCGTGGTGGAGGTGGAAAAAAACGGCCGGAAGCGGATCGTAACCTCCTGTAACTATCCGGTGGAGGAAGGCCTGACCGTTACCACCGCGTCGCCCAAACTTCGCGCCATACGCAAAACGATCATCGAACTCCTATTGGCCCGCTCCCCCCACGTCAAAGCGATCCGGGAGTATGCGGCCGAGATGGGGATTGAAACGCCGCGTTTCACCCGGGGCAATGACAAGTGCATCCTCTGCGGCCTGTGCGTCCACGTCTGCAGCGAATACGTGGGCGCCCACGCCATCACCTTCAGCGGTCGCGGGGCGGATAGGTTTGTCTGCGCGCCGCTCTACCGCTCCGCCGCCGACTGCATCGGCTGCGGCGCCTGCGTGGCGGTATGCCCCGCGCAGTGCATCACCATGGAGGATATCACGGATGCCAAGACCCATGTTCCCGGAGGCACCGAGGAGGTCGGGCCGGCCCGCCTGATTCACAACTGGAACGTGCGCGTTCCCTGGAAGCACTGCACCAGCTGCGGCAAATCCTTCGCTCCCCCTTCCCCGGTTGCGATGCTGGAGCAGGGAAAGCCGCTGCCCAAAGACTTTTTTGCAATCTGCGACAACTGCAGGAAGTAAAACTTCATTCACCCTCCGGGGTTAGAGGAGGTGGCACCTTGGTTGAGATCGATAAGGAAAAATGTTCAGGATGCTGCGGGTGCGTGGATCACTGCCCGGTGGCAGCAATCAACGTTATCAACGATGAGGTGATCATTGACAAGGAACTTTGCATGGAATGCCTCATCTGCACACTGGTATGCCCGCTCAAGGCGCCTCATGAAGTGGCGGAGGCGTAAAACTCTTTGCAGGTGGTGATGACATGAAAAACGCATATGATGTGGTAATAGTCGGCGCGGGACCCGGCGGCGCCATGGCGGCAAAGGTGGCCGGTGAAAATGGTCTGAAGGCATGCCTGATCGAGCGGAAGACCGAAATCAGCAAAATCCGCCGGATCTGCACGATGATCATCAATATCAATGAGGAAAATTTCGGCGAATACATAACCTACCGCAACAAGCGGTTCATCTTCCCCCATAACGGATTCACCATCAACTATGACGGCCCGATGCGCAATATCTACGGGTTTCACATCGTCACCCCGGACGGGACCCGCTTCCGTCTGGGTGACGTGCCGGAAAGGGACAAGGATAAGGCCAAGGTGGTGGGCCTGATGATCGACAAGGGACGGCTGGTGCAGACCATGGTGGATGAGGCGGTGGCCAACGGGGTTGAGCTGTTCCCCAACACCAACATCAACAATGCCAGAAAGGAAGCCGACTGCGTGGTGGTCACCGACAACCGCGGGAACGAATACCGCGGCACCTTTGTCATCGCCGCCGACGGGGTCAATTCACGCATCGCCCGCAAGCTGGGATTCAACAAGGAACGGATTTTTCTCGGGACCTACAAGGACTACTGCCGCATCTACGAGGGCGCGAATGTTCCCGAGGAAGACGCGCTGATGTTCTGCATGGGCTGGGACTGCAGCATTTCGCTGGCGCCGGAGGTGGTGCCGGGGCATTTCCATGTGGCCGCGGCAAGCTATAATGTCTACCAGGACCTTGACGCGGAGATTGACGGCTTCATGGCCTCCGAGCCCTATGCCAGCTGGTTCAAGAACGCCAAAGAGATCGGTCACCGGGCCAGTTGCGTCTCCAACATCGCCTCGCCCATACAGGTCCCCTTCAAGGACAACGTCCTGCTGGTGGACGATGCGGGCTGGATGCAGGAAACCAGCATCACCGGGGCGATTCTGCCCGGCTGGAGCGCCGCCAACGCCATAACCGAGGCCCTCATCCGCGGCATGATCAACCAGGAAGGGGTTGCCAACTACTTAACCTGGTGGGATAAATACCTGTATCAGCCTCACGGCAAGCGGCTGGCCTCAAGCGGCGGCGGCGAAATCAAGGATTTTCTCTCGCAGGACGACATCAATTACCTGGCCACGCTGGTGCCGGAAACCCAGCCCGGCACCATGAATTTCTTTTTGATCATGAAAACCATCGGCCGGGCCTTTGCCGCCGTGCTGCCGCAGATCTCCGATGAACGCCCCGACATCATGCAGCGGCTGATGGCCCTGCGCTCGGTGCCCAAATCGGTGGCGCTTGCCGCCCGCTGCAATCAGGGATGCGCCATCATGAGCTGACCGGCTCATCGCGCATCTCCAGAGGAACTCTCCACTGATGCGCGCTCGGCCAACCGCGATGCACCTTTTGCCCGGCGGATCACACATCCGCCGGGCTTGCTTGTTTCCGTTCACGCCCCATGGCAGCGCCCTCCCCTTCTGCAACCTGCCCTAAATATCTTGTCTAACCGTCGGAACTATAGTAGTATGAACACAGCGAACCCACCGCAATAAGATCGATACCCAGGATGGACAGGCATAGCTTAACCGTATTAGAATTTGATAAAATCATATCCTTTCTCAAGCACTACGTCACTTCCCCCCAGGGCGGTACAATCTGCGACCGGCTTGCCCCGCTGACCGACCCCGCCGAAATCAAGGCGCAGCTTGCCGAAGTCACCGAAATGAAGCAGCTCATCACCATCCATGATGATTTCCCCATTCATGGCATCATGGACATTGAGCGCATCGTCGATCGAAGCAAGGTGGACGGTTTCTACATCGAGCCGCCGCAGCTGCAGGAAATTCGCAGCACCCTGGAGGCGGGAAGAAAGCTAAGGACATTTATCAGGTCGGCCGAAGCAAGCTATCAGGCAATAGAAGCAATCATCAGCAAAATATTTCCTTTACGGGAGCTTGAGGATGCCATCCGAAGGGCCATCGGGAACTCGGGTGAGATTTTGGATACCGCCAGCCCGGAGCTGAACGCCATCCGGAAGAAGATCAGGCAGGTAAAGCTGCACATCAAGAACATTCTGGAGTCGCTGCTGAACCGCGAGGACTTAAGATTCATTTACCAGGAGCAGCTCATCACCATCAGAAACGGCAGGTTCGTCTTGCCGGTTAAAATTGACCATAAGGCGTTTTTGCCCGGCGTGGTGCATGATCAGTCGCAGAGCAAGGCCACCTATTTCATTGAGCCCCTCGCCGCGGTCGATCCCAACAATGAGCTGCAAATTCTGCGCAAGCAGGAGCTCCGGGAGGAGGTGCGGATACTGGTTGCGCTCACCGCCCTGGTCCGGGAATTGCGGGAAGAGCTGCTCTTCAACCTGTCCCTGCTGGCAAAAATAGACCTGATCTACGCCAAGGCCCGGTTGAGCATAGCCATTAATGCCTGTGCGCCGGTCATCAATGATGAGAAGCGCATCGAACTCATTTCCTGCCGCCATCCCATCCTCTCCGCCCGCCTGGAAACAATACCGCCGCCCGAAGATTCGCCCGCTGACCGGCGGGAGCCGGTCGAGCGGCTCCGTTTTGATCTCACCCGGGTGGTGCCCACCACCATCCGCATGAACCGCGCCTGTTCAACCCTGATCATAACCGGCGCCAACGCCGGCGGCAAAACGGTCACCCTGAAAACCCTGGGCATCCTTTCGCTCATGGCGCAGGCGGGCATGCACATACCGGCAGGGGAAGGCAGCAGCCTGCCGGTCTTTTCCTCGATTTTTGCCGACATCGGCGATGAACAGAACATCGAGGAAAGCCTGAGCACCTTTTCCGCCCACATCCGCCGTCTCAACCAGATCATCAGCGAGTCCGATGAGCGCTCGCTCATCCTGATTGACGAGCTGGGCGCGGGAACCGACCCGGCGGAGGGTGCCGCCCTGGGCCTGGCCCTGCTCGATCATCTGCGGACGCGGAAGTCCGCCATTGCGGTGACCACTCACCTGTCCCTGCTTAAAACCTACGCCTACCGCCATCCCGATGTTGAAAATGTTTCGGTGGCTTTCGATCCGGTCACCCTCAAACCGACCTACAATCTTCTCTACGGAATCCCCGGTGTCAGCAACGCCTTTTCCATAGCCCGCGGTCTGGGCATGTCCCCTTCCCTGCTTGCCAGGGCCCGCTCGTATCTCGAAGATAAGGACCAAAGCGTCTTGCGGCTGCTGACCGCCCTGGAACAAAGCCGGCAGCAATTGCAGCAACGCATGGGCGCATTGGACGCGATCCGGGAAAGGGCGGCGGACTATGAACGTTTGGCCGAATCCCTGCTGGCAAAATTAAAGGCAAAAAGAGACCAGCTGTTGCGCGATTATGAAAGCACCTTCAAGGGCTATCTGCGCCAGGCCCGGGAGCGGCTGGACAGGATCGTGGGCGAGGCCGGGGGCAAACAAGGGCCGGCCCCCAGGGAAGCACGTCACGCGCTGCGTGAGGTGGAAACGGAGTGGAAAAAACATCTCCCGGCTTCGGGCGAAAAGAAAAAACCGGTTGAAGATCTCAAGCCGGGACAGCGGATCAGGCTGGCACCGGCCAACCGCGAGGGCGTGGTACTCAAGGTGGAACCCGATCTGAAGCGGGCGGAAATTCTGATAGGCGATCTCAAGATTAAGGC
Organism: uncultured Thermodesulfobacteriota bacterium; assembly: GCA_964459295.1. Taxonomy (GTDB): domain Bacteria; phylum Desulfobacterota; class WTBG01; order WTBG01; family WTBG01; genus CAZWCD01. The sequence goes on along the minus strand of CAYWLT010000077.1, from coordinate 571 downwards.
CGGCTTTGACGCCCTCGAACCGCTGCCGGATGCACCGCACGCCGCCGCAGCGGAGAAGCCCCATGAACCGGAGCCGCCGGCGCCTTGTTACACCGCGTCACTGGCCGATGAAGACTTTTCTCCCACCATCAATGTGATCGGCATGACCGTGGCCGAGGCGCTACCCATGGTGGACCGGGCCATTGACCACGCCCTGCTCCGCGGTCTTGAAGCCATTGAGATAATTCATGGATTGGGAACCGGACGTCTCAAGCAAGCCATCCGGACCCATTTGCAGGAGGAAGGCTGGGTCAAGAGCTTCGCCCCTGACGATTATTCCAGAGGCGGCGCCGGAGTGACCCGGGTCGCAATCCGGCACCGCCCCAAATCCATGTCCGGAAAACAATCCCCCGGCGGATGACCGGCCGATGTCCTTGCCGGCACCCCGCATGGCGACCGCGGCGGACGTGTTGTACGCCGCTGACGCGCATCACACCCCCAAGCAGGCAATGCCATGCGTATCGTGTATGTGCTGCAACATCTGCTGATCATCTGCTCCATTATGGGCCGCGCCGTCCCGGCAGCGGCACAC
>CAYWLT010000076.1:0-11875 GCA_964459295.1 uncultured Thermodesulfobacteriota bacterium | reverse complement strand
CCCAGCCGGGTCAATCCGGGGCGGTTCTATGCGCTGCCCCAGTCCCCGCAGCTGTTTAAACAGTTGCTCATGGTCTCCGGTTATGACCGCTACTATCAGGTGGTGAAGTGCTTTCGCGATGAGGACCTGCGCGCCGACCGGCAGCCGGAATTCACCCAGATTGACCTGGAGCTTTCTTTCATCCGTGAGGAGGACATATTCTCGCTTATCGAGGGGTTGCTGGTACTCCTGTTTAAAGAGGTGAAGGGACTGTTGCTGCCCGCGCCCTTCCCCCGGCTTACCTATCGCGAGGCTGTATCCCGCTACGGGCTGGACAAGCCGGACGCCCGCTTCGGTCTGGAGCTGAAGGATCTGACCGAAACGCTTGCTTCCTCATCATTCAAGGTGTTTGCGGATGCAGCCGCCGGGGGAGCCGTCTTCGGGATCAATGTAACCGGCGGCGGCGAATTTTCCCGCAAGGAGCTGGATGATCTGGCCGCTTTGGCCGGGGTGTACGGCGCGAAGGGACTGGTCTGGTGCAAAGTAACTGCGGACGGGATGCAGTCTCCCATTGCCAAGTTTCTCGGTGAGGGTGAGCGCGATGAACTGATAGCCGCTCTCGGGGGACAGGTTGGGGACCTGCTGCTGGTGGTTGCCGACGCCAAGCCCAAGGTTGCCTGCACCGCCCTGGGGCAGTTGCGGCTGCACCTGGGGCAGAAGCTGCGCCTGATCGACAGCGAGAGGTGGTGCCCGCTCTGGGTCACTGATTTCCCGCTGCTGGAGTACAACGAGGAGGAAAAGCGGTTCGAGGCCCTGCACCATCCCTTTACCTCGCCGGTGGAAGAAGACCTGGAATATTTGCAAAAGGACCCGGGACGGGTAAAGGCCCGGGCCTATGACCTGGTTTTAAACGGCAATGAGGTGGGCGGCGGCAGCATTCGGATTCACCGCAGGGAGGTGCAGCAGGCGATGTTTGCGGCGCTGGGGATCGGTGAGGATGAGGCGCGCGCCAAGTTCGGCTTTCTGCTTGACGCCCTGGAATTCGGCGCGCCCCCGCACGGCGGCATCGCGCTCGGCCTGGACCGGCTGGTGATGCTGCTCTGCGGCATCGATTCCATCAGGGACGCCATCGCCTTTCCCAAGACCCAGAAGGCGACCTGCCTCTTGACCGACGCGCCTTCGCCGGTGAGCGACCGGCAGCTCCAGGAGCTTTACCTGAGAACCGTAACGCCCAAGAATACATAGCAGGCTCTTGAAGAAAACCTTATCTGATTAGCGGCTCAAGGCGAGGTCAGGGAGAGTACAAGGAGATCATGGGACGAAAAAAGATCACTATCGTGGGGGCAGGACATGTGGGGGCCACCGCCGCCCAATGGGTGGCGGAAAAAGAACTGGGTGATATCGTTCTGGTGGACATCATCGATGGTATGCCTCAGGGAAAGGCGCTTGACCTGAGGCAGGCCGGGCCGGTGGAAGGATTCGAGGTGGCCATTACCGGTACCATCGGCTATGAAGAGACCGCAGGATCCGATCTGGTCATCATTACCGCGGGGTTGGCCCGCAATCATGGCATGAGCCGGGAAGATCTTATGCAACACAACACGGAGATTGTTTCCTCCGTTACCAGGGCGGTGGTCGGCCATTCCCCCCACTGCATCATAATCGTGGTGAGCAATCCGCTCGATATTATGACCTATGTGGCCAAGGCGGTGAGCGGTTTTCCGGGAAACCGGATAATAGGCATGGCGGGTGTGCTTGATTCCGCGCGATTCAAGACATTTATCGCCATGGAGCTGAATGTTTCGGTGGAGGATGTACAGGTGCTGGTTTTGGGAGGGCACGGGAACCGCATGGTGCCGCTTCCCCGCTATGCGACGGTCGGGGGCATTCCCCTCGCCCAACTGCTCCCGGAGAAAAAAATTGAGCAGATTATCGACCGCACCCGGCACGCGGGGGGGGAGATTGTCTCGCTGCTAAAACGGGGCAGCGCGTATTATGCGCCGTCTGCCTCAGTCGTTCAGATGGCGGAAACCATTCTCAAGGATAAAAAAAGGGTGCTTCCCTGCTGCGTCTATCTTGAAGGAGAGTACGGCCTGCATGACATCTGTTTCGGCGTGCCGGTGAAGCTGGGGGCGGGCGGCGTTGAGGAAGTGTTTGAGGTTTCCCTCACCGGTGAAGAGCGGGAGCTGATCCGTCATTCGGCGCGGGAGATCAAAGAGAACATCGCTTCCCTGAAGTTGTGACCCTCCTTTGTCGGCGCCTTTTTTATCGCGATCCCGCATTTTTGCCTATCCGGTATAATACCTTGTTCGCCCGGTAAAGCGCTTCAGCTGTCGGTGACGGGGACGTTCGTGCGGGAATTGCTTGATTGTAGGGGTGTATTGCCATACGCCCCTCCTGTCCTGCACGTTCGTGCGATAAATCAATTGCCGGCGGGCGCACCCTCTTTCGCGCCGGGGAAAAAGGGCCCGGTGTGGTTGGTGAGGTTGTAAAACTCCTTGTTCATTTCCCAGCGGATGAGCGAGCCCACCAGGAACACCCTCGGCTCATGCGCCCACTTGGCATACAGGGTAATGGAAGTAGGGTTATCCGCGCCGATCAAAAGGGTCTTCGGCTGCGCTTCGCCTTCCAGCACCACGGAAATGGAAAGGGGAGGGGCATCAAGGCCGAACTGGGCGAGGTCGGTGGGGTTATCCCCCACCGGATCGGTTTCAACCACGTTAATGATGCTCAGGATGATATCGTTTGTTGCCCCCTCGCCGCCCCTGATGGCCAGGGGCTCCTTCATCCACCACACGCCGTCCTCTTTTTGATAGACAATGGTGGTGCCGTCTTTGAAAAGGGTGACCTTTTTGAATTCATCCGGCTGGTAGGGAAACAGCTGGATGTTTCGCCATTCAGCCTGCTTCTTCCGCTCGTCCGCGAGCTTCTTCTCCGCGACCCCCCGTATTTCGAAAATGTAAAGGTAGCCGCCTAAAACGATCAGCCCCAGAAGAAGCACTAAGGTTTTTCCCCAGTTCATCGGCTATACCGGAATGTTGCCGTGTTTTTTATACGGGCGGATTTCCTTCTTGTCCACAATCGATTCGAGCGCCCTGATCAGGGAGGGCCTGGTGTCCCGCGGCCGGATCACTGCGTCGACGTATCCGCGCGAAGCGGCTATGTAAGGATTGGCAAAAAGCTGGCGGTACTCGTTTATCTTCTCCTCCCGCTTGGTCCGGGGGTCGGGGGCCTCCTTGATTTCTCTGCGGTGAATAATGTTGGCAGCGCCCTCAGCGCCCATGACCGCGATCTCGGCGCCCGGCCAGGCAAAGACAAAATCGGCGCCGAGATGGCGGCTGCACATGGCGATGTAAGCCCCGCCGTACGCCTTGCGGGTGATCAGGGTGAGCTTGGGCACAGTGGCCTCGGAGTAGCACCAGAGCAGTTTTGCCCCGTGGCGGATGATGCCCGACCACTCCTGGTCGCGGCCGGGCAAATAGCCGGGCACGTCGGTTAGGGTCAGCAGGGGGATGTTGAAGGCGTCGCAAAAACGGATGAAGCGGGTGGCCTTGTCCGAGGCGTTGACATCAAGGCATCCGGCCAGGTTTTTGGGCTGGTTGGCGATGATGCCGATGGTCCGCCCGTTGAGGCGGGCAAAGCAGACCACGATGTTGGGCGCGAAGCGCTGATGGGGCTCAAAAAAGGCGCCGTTGTCCACCAGGGAGCTGATTACGTCCTTTATGTCGTAGCTTTTGCGGGGATCATCGGGAATGATCTCATCCAGATAGGGATCGGTGCGCAACGGGTCGTCACCGGTCTGGATCAGCGGCGCGGCGCTCTTGTTGTTGGAAGGGAGGTAGCTCAGCAGGGTCCTGATCGACTGAATGGCATCCTGGTCGCTGTCACAGGCAAAGTGGGCGACGCCGCTCCTGGTGTTGTGGGCCATGGCGCCCCCCAGGTCCTCCTGGCTGATCTCCTCGCCGGTCACCGCCTTGATCACATCGGGCCCGGTAATGAACATGTAGCTGGTTTTCTTGACCATGAAAATCCAGTCGGTCATGGCCGGCGAATACACCGCGCCGCCGGCGGTCGGCCCCATGATGGCGGTGATCTGCGGGATCACGCCGGATGCGGCGGAGTTTCTGAAAAAAATCTCCCCGTAGCCGGCCAGGGCGTCAACCCCCTCCTGGATCCGGGCGCCGCCTGAATCATCCATGCCCACAATGGGGACCCCCGCTTTCATGGCCAGGTCCATGACCTTGCAGATCTTCTTCGACTGCATTTCACCCAAGGTTCCCGCGCGGGAGGTGAAGTCCTGGGAGAAGGCGAACACCGTCCTGCCGTCAACCAGCCCGTAGCCGGTAATGACGCCGTCGGCCGGGATGGTGGTGGCGGGCATGTCGAAATTGACGCAGCGGTGGGTGACAAAAAGGTCCAGTTCCCTGAAGCTGCCGGTATCGAACAGGATTTCCAGCCGCTCCCGGGCGCTCAACTTGCCCTGTTCATGTTGCTTGGCAATGGCCTTTTCACCGCCCATCTGTTTGAGTTTTGATTCTCGTTCCTGCAATTCATTGATGCTGTCAACAATGGTTCCCATGCACTCTCTCCTTTATGGTTGGCCCGTTCGCCGGTTACCCGGTTTGCCGGTTGGCCCTCTGCGCCGGCTGAGCGGCTGAAGGTTAATCACTATAGAAAATTTGATTTTTGGTTGTCAAGGACAAAAATGGCGGGCGGACGCGCCGGTGCGCACTGTGCAACGGTAAAAGAGATGTAGGAAACCCCCTCACCCTAACCCTCTCCCCCCGGCGAGAGGGTTGGGGTGAGGGGAAAACAGCTCGTTAAAAATTTATTTCGTGTTTCTTGGTATCCGAAAGGTTGATTGAGTATTTACCAGAAATTATCTTCTCGCCAGCTGCGGCAGGGTGGCTTCAATCCTTTGCATCACCTCGTCGACGGTGATCGCCTGGAGACACTTGTTGTCGCGGCAGGCGGATTTGCGGTGATTATAGGCGGAGACGCAGGGGCTGCACAGAAAATCCGCATAGAGCGCCCCCACATTATCACCCAGCGGTTTGTAACAGACCGGCGTTTCCGGGCCGAAAAAGACCAGCGTCTTTATGGCGGTAAGCGAGGCAAGGTTGGGCGGGCCGGAATCGTTGCTTACCAGCAGATGGGCGATATTGTACAGGTCGATCAGTTCCCGGAAGGAGGTCTCTCCCGCGAGGTTGATGCATCGACTGCTCCCGAGGGCATCGCAGATCATGCTCGCGTCCTTTCTCTCCGATTTGCTGCCGGTAATCACCAGGTATACTGACGGATGCTTCAGCAACCTGCAGGCAAGTTCCACATAGTTTTCCGCCGGCCAGCGGCGCAGGGGAAGCAGTTCGCTCCCGTTGGGATTGATCACCACGATGGTTTGCCGTTGATCGAAGCCCGGGCGGATGTGCCTGAGCTTGGAAATCATCCGCTCCTGTTCCTCTCCGGTGGAGAGGATGCGGGGAATCTTAATATCCTCCGCTCCTGCTTTAATCTTGTTCAGGGGAACATCGCCGGGATCCTCCTGCAAGGCGCAGGCGAGGGAGAGAAAGTTGTGGCTGATGTGCTTGAGGTGGTTGTAGGCAACCCGGTGGGTATGCAGGCTTCCCCGGTAGAGACCCTCCATGTGGAATTTGTTGAATCCCACGCGGATGGGAGCGCCGGAGAGGCGGCAGATGATCGCGCTCACCCGGGAGAAGAGCTCAAAATCAAGCACCGCGTCAATTTTTTTTCTGCGCACGGCAACGAGCATTCGCAGCGTGCTCAGGAAAAGGGCAGCCAATGATGCTGAGCTGATGGTGAAAATGTTTGATTCGGGAACGCTGCCGAGCAGAGAAATGCTTTCCTTCATCTCATCGAAGATGACATAATGAAGCTCGGCTCGGGGAAAGATCTCTTTTAACTTGAGCTGAGCGCTGTAGCCCAGCAGTACCGCTCCGCGTTCCGATATCTGGACAATGAGAATTCTCTGCACCTGATCGGAGCGGATTTTCCGGGTAAACGGCCGGAGCAGCCACTGTCCGACCGAGAGCGTCAGGCAGAGGGGAACCCCCAGCCACTTGTCCACGAAGCGCATGAAATCAGGGGTCATCGGTAGAGGCGTCTCACCTTTGTAAAGAGGGGTCAGGTCTCAACATTAGACATTTTGTTTCAAAGCGGCATCCTACATTTGTTGAATATTGAGACCTGACCCCGAATTTCGTTAGAACTGGTTTGGTTTGGTACGCAGGTTCCAGGCCCGTGCCAGGAAGAACCGCTGCTGTTCGAGCCCGCCCCGGCTTATCACCAGATCCGGCACGCGTTCCACCCGTTCGAAATACATCCGCAGGAAATCAAGGTTCATATATTTCTCTTTCACCGCAATCACCACCGCATTCATGCCCTGGGGGGCGGCCCTTTTCTCCCAGATGAAAAATTGATGTCCGTCGACGGGTGGACGATCAAAGATGAATGTATCAGCCTCTCCGCCGGAATAGAAACACAAACTCGAGGCGGTGCACCATCCGGTGCGGGCAAAAATAAAGGCGTGGCGCGGCCCTCCCAGCAGGGCAAGATCGTCCTTCACATATTTTCCGATATCCTCCCAGCCGTATAATTCCCCGATCTTCGAGCTGTTTAATCTTCTCTGCCGATGTTTGGCCAGGATCAAATCCCGGGGGATGAGGTCGGGGAACACCAGGAGCAGCAATGGAACCGCATAGGTAATGACCAGCACCACGAGATTGACTTTGAGCGCCAGGGGCAGCATCCGCCGCCATCGCGGCAGCGCCGGGTTCCGCATCAGCGCTGCGCCGAGCATCGCCGCCAGGATAACGCCGGAAATAAACGCCGGCGCCGACCACTGCGTATCAATTTTTATCACTATGCTGAGCAGAAGGAAAAAAGCGTACGGCAGGATACAGGCGATTGACAGGAAGAGCACACCATCCTCCTGTTCCCGCAGACCTTTGCGCAGACCCCATATCGCACCGACAACCGACAAGGGAAAGATTATCAGTCCCATGATGGCGAAAGGAGCGGTGAGCATTTCAAGCAGGTACACCGGATTTCCTAAAATATAGTGCTGCCGGTGCGAAAACTGGAAGGCAAAGGTCGGCCAGCCCTCCCGGATATTCCAGATCAGGATGGGCAGGGTGAAGAGGGCGGCAACCAGCATTCCCAGGAAGAACCGGCCGTTCCGGAACTGTCGTCGCTGCCGTCCGGAAACGGCCAGGTATGTGAAGAGGGAGAGCGCAAGCAGGATACCATGAAATTTGGCAAGCATGCACAGACCCAGCGCCGCTCCCGCGGCAATCCACAGGAGCGGCTTTTCTCCCCGGGTGGCTTCTATGGTCAACCAGAGGGTGAGGGCCCAGAATAGAAATAAGTAAGAGTCCGGTATGGCAAGCGTCGCCATGGCGGCAAAAAAGATCGCAACCAGAAAGAATCCGCCCGCCCAGGCGGCAACCCCACTGTCCCCGGTGACACGCCGGGTGCAGCAGAAGATGATGACGGCGGTCAGGGTATTGCAAAGCAGCGCCGAGAACCTCACCGCGAATACCGAATGCCCCAATAGGGTGGTTGAAATCCCAATCATCCATGCTATCAGCGGCGGGTGGTCAAAATAGCAGAGATCGGGATAGCGGGACCACATCCAGTAGTATGCTTCTTCGCCCGATAGAGGCAGGATGCCGTTAAATATGCCTCGCAGGATTGCCGCTCCCAGCAGAGAGATAAAGAATAGTCGAGTCGCCGTCTGACCGGTATTACTGTTCATTGCGTGCGCATGGTTAATGGATAACAACCCCAATGAGGGAGGGGAATCCGTCATTCAAGAAGAAGTGAGCGGTAACGATTGTACAGCAGCGCCGGCTAAATTCAAGGCAAAGTTGCATCCGGCTGCGATGGGTGTATAATTTCAAAGAGGGCCTTATCATTTTGCGCATTGATTTTGCTCATGTTTTGCTTACATTCATCAGTGTCCAAAACAAGATGATAGCCATTTAATTATATTCAACTTTTTATATGAGATTGCTTCGTCGCCAATGCTCCTTGAAACGACTCTATTACTGTGTCTTTGCTCGATTTTGTCGTTGCGAGCCATTCGCTTTGTATTTCTGAGCGAAGCAAAGAATCTTCGTTTTTCGCTCAGGATAAACTGCGCGCGGCAATCTCGTTTTTGGGCAAGCCCGGCTTATATTAATTTATTTTAAGCCGGTTTTAATGGATAATTAATGCCGGCATATTAAATAAGCGGCAAGCGCTTTTGTTCAGCCATCCAAGGACGGAACCATGAAGAATTATGAAAAGTTGAAGGGAGTCTTACGATGCGGACGTGTTTGGTCGATCGGGAAGGCTTTGTCATCGTCATTTACAACCGGCGTTCCATGTTCGGTTCACAAGGCGCTGCGGGGTGGAAAATAGTGCCGTCCCTGTCTGGATCCGCTTTGAGGTGAGGTTGCCGTGTCCGCATTGTTCAGTAAAGCCCTGAGCGCCGTATCGATATGCAGCGGTTGCCTGCTGATCGTAGTGCTGGTCGGTTTTTGGATGGGATATCAGGCAAAGCAGCGGGCGACGATGATGAGATCATACCCTTTCATCAATAACGACCGCTGTCTTGAAAAAGTGCGGGGGTTGCCGGAACCGCGGGAAGGGTTTGCCTTCGCCGTGGTTGGGGACATTCAAAGGGAGGCGAACAAGCTTTCGATTATTGTGGATTCGCTGAAAAATGGTCCACCGGTTTCTTTCATTATTCAAACCGGTGACGCGGTCGCCCATGCCGATTCGGGTCACTACCGGCTGTTTCTTAACAAACTGGCGCGATGTAGACTCAGTGTACCCCTGTTTATCGTGCCCGGTAATCACGATGTAAAAAATGATCATGAAAACTTGTTCGGCACCTATTTTGGCGCAAGAAAATACTGGTTCGAATACGGGAACGCACTATTTATCGTGGTGGATACCTCAAGGGGCGGGTGGGATGACGAAAAATCAGACTGGCTGCGAAAGGTGCTGCAATCACGCAGGGGCGGCAATCGCCATGCTTTCCTGTTTATGCATCAACTGCCTTTGGAGAGGGGAACGCGCGAGAACCGTATCGAATACTCCGATGCGCGTTTGGGCAAGCTGATAGAGGAGTACAACATCAATTATGTTTTTTCAGGACACTGGCATGAATATCTGCACGAGGCACGGCATGGAACCACCTTTGTCATTAACGGGGAAGACGATGATTTTAACACGCGTAAGGCCGGCGCGCCCTTTTGCTACAATCTGATTCAGGTCGGCAACGCTACCATCGGGGAACGGCGTGAAGATCTGCAGCCGCGTTATGCCATGCTTATCGTGAGTGAACTCGAGGACATGTTTATCGCTCACCTGGGCGATTATCTGATGCGCAAACCATGGATCGGTTTGGGCATGGCGCTGTTTTCAGCCCTGGGCGTTGCCTTTCCTCTGATTGCGCGATTCAAACTTGGTTCTGCCGCCCGGCAAAAAGCCTTGAGCCGACCTTGAAATCTACGGCCGGTGTACCCGCGTGAAATCCCCGACCAGTGTTCCGTCGGCGCGGGTTACCTTTAAATTGTCTCCCGCGAGAGCGAAGTTGTATTCCTGCGGCCGTGAGCTTTTAAATCGTACCCGTATGGTGTCTTCATCAACAAAATCATAACGCCCGGTTGATTGCTTTGACTGCCAGTCAGCCCCCAGGGTAATTTTACCGTCCGGGAACAACTCCGCCGTCTGGCCGATCCCCTCCCACTTGCCGACCACTGCCGGATTTTTCAGCTCAAAGGGTTTTTCTTTGCATGAAGCCAGCAGCGCCGCTGAGAGCAGCGCCGCAAGGAGCATGCAGGATACTGCGCCGGATGAACGATAACGCGTCATGCGCATCACCTCCTCTTGTCTTCCACCGATTTTGATCTTTGCCTTGACCGCCGCTTCGCCAGGGGCGGTATTGCCGTTCAGATTATTGTTGTAAACAATATTCCGCTTCATTTCAATAAAAATCTGATGTCGTTTTAGAGAACGGCGTTGCCATGACATTCGTCCGGATAGCGGGATAACCATAAAACGATAGATAATACAACGGATTCATGCCCCGTTGTTGCCTGGCCCGCCCTCCCCGGCGGACGGGCTGATTAACATCTTTTAATCGCTTCTTCATTGCCGCTTCATATAAGTTTCCTATACTGCATGATGAGTTTCTTAACCAGGCGAAACTTCACAGGGAAGGTATCAGGATATGTCACCACAAAGCGCGCGCGCGAACATGTTATGGCCATACTTTGCCATTACCTACCTGGCGCTTCTGCTCAATGAAGCAGGTAACCTGAGGACGGTGAAATATGTTTGGTCCATCACGCCCTTCTTCACCATTGCCGTATACCTGAGCTACTGTTTCATCTATATGTTTCCCCTGGCACTGCTCCTCCTGCTTTTAAACGGGATCCTGTCCCTGGATTTTCCTGTTCGCTGGGCAAAAAACCTATCGCGGTTCAATACCTGGTTCATTTACGGCCTGACGGTCATCGGGTTTACTCTTCTGCAGCTCCTGGTCTACGCCGATAAAGTCATTTTTCGCATGTACGGGTTTCACCTCAATGGATTTGTCTGGAACCTTGTGTGCACCCCCGGCGGGCTTGAATCGCTTGAAGGAGGGCAATCAACCGCCATCACCTATGGATTGATCTTTGCCGGGTTCTTTGCGCTGCAAACCCTCATATTGATTCTGGTGCTGTTCATTAAACCCATACAAACCGCCTGGAGCGCAATCGCCACCCGGCCGACCATGGTCGCCGGCGCGGTTATTTTTCTCATCCTCAATCTTTTTCAAAGCATCACCTACGGATACAGCAACCTGCAGGGTTATGCGCCGGTGCTTACCGCTGCCAAGGCGTTTCCCTTATACCAGGGCATAAGTTTTAAACACGCGGCACAAGCCCTGGGCGTTAAGGTTATGCGGGCGCGCGACTTCAAGATGAAAGCGGGTGAATCCCTGCGGCTCAACTATCCGCTGCGAGCCATAGAGCGGGATCCGCAGCGCCGGCCGTACAATATTGTCTGGCTGGTCGCCGAGTCGCTGCGCGCGGATATGGTGGATCCGGAGATCATGCCGGCAACCTGGCGGTTTGCCCAAAGAGCCGCGTGCTTTAAAAATCACCACAGCGGGGGAAACGGCACCCGCATGGGAATGTTCTCCATGTTCTACGGGCTCTACGGCAATTACTGGTTCGCCTTTCTTGATGAACAGCGGGGGCCGCTGATTATAGACCTGCTGCTTAAGAATAACTATCAGTTGGACATGTTTACCAGCGCGAGATTTACCTATCCTGAATTTGATCGGACCATTTTTTCACAAATACCCAGGGAGCGCTTGCACGAGGCGGGCAGCGGGTACGGGTGGCAGCGCGACCGGGAAAATGTTTCCGGGCTGTTGCATTGCGTCAATGGCCGCGATCCCTCGCGCCCGTTCATGACCTTCATGTTTTTTGAATCGCCCCACGCGCGCTATTTCTTCCCGCCGGAAACAGTTATCAGGACGCCCTTTCTTGAGAATTTGAATTACGCAACCATGGATCTGAAGCATGACATGCCGCAGATCAGGAACCGCTATCTTAATGCCTGCAACCATCTGGATACGCAAATCCACCGGATACTGGAGTATCTTGAAGAGCATGCGCTGCTGGACTCAACCATTGTTCTGATTACCGGCGATCACGGCGAGGAATTCATGGAGAGAGGACATTGGGGGCACGGCTCGGGCTTTGCCGAGGAACAAGTCCATGTCCCCCTGATACTCTGGATTCCGGGCAAAGCGCGGCGGGAGGTCACTTCGCTGACCAGCCACCTTGATATTCCCGCTATCCTGCTGGCGGTGCTGGGTGTGAAAAATAAACAG
>CAYWLT010000075.1:0-11896 GCA_964459295.1 uncultured Thermodesulfobacteriota bacterium | reverse complement strand
AGACGCATAAGGAATGGAAACTTACCTTCGGCCTGGCCGTGAAGCTGAAGCAACCGTAAAGATGTGAAACCGTGATGTTATTTGCGGCTTAAGGCCGCTCCTTCCGGCCCTCAATAATGAGATTGCTCACAATGACCCGCCGCTCAGGCCTGCGCAATCCGGAAGGCAGTCAATTATCGGCCTTGCTGCACAGCCGTCCCCTTAATTATCGGTAACCGGCTGGCGGCCGTCCTTTTTATTTTCCGGCTCATTTCTCAACATCAATAAAACCTCGTCAATCATTGCTCTTACTTCTTTCTTAAACTCCGCATCCTCCTCCATCACTTTAGCCAGCCGGTGGGCCCACTCCCGATAAAGACGAATTATTGCCCTACCCTCGGGGCTTTTATTCAGAATAGAATCGCGCAACCGTCTCAAGCATTCCGATTCCTCAGAATTTTCCCCATAGAGCTTTTCCAAAGGGCAAACGGTGGTTGTAGTAGATGTTCTTCCATATTTTTGAATACAGCGGTTCTTAATATCCACCACGTATACATAACCGTCGTTATCTACGGCCAGAGGACAGGGAAAGGGCTCCGTACCAAATCCCCCCGGACTTTCCAGTTTCCAATCGGCAATGCGTTCCCCGCCTGGAGTAAATTTCTTAACATTATGGTGGGCAAAATCAGAAACATAAATATTTCCTTCTTTATCTATTGCAATTCCCGTATGCGCGCAAAAAGCCTCAGTTAGACTGCATGTGTAAATCTCATCCACAAGCGTACCATCTGAGTTGAATACCTGAACTGGACCGAGCATATGAGCCGGGGCATAGAGATTGCCTTCACGGTCGGTTACCATCTCCTTTGACACAAACCAGGCGTATGCCCATCGCTTGATAAAACTGCCATCGGCAGTAAACTGTTGAATGCAGTTGTAATATAACGGAGGCGTTACTGAAGAATGCTGTACGTATACATTTCCCTTATTGTCCACAGCCAGACTCATTGGCGTAGAGTATAACCAAGCAGGTGCCACCTTGGTGCTCCATTGGGTGATGAATCCACCATCAGATGTGAATTTTTGAACACGGTCATTTAGAAAATCCGCTACGTACACATTCCCTTCATTATCCACGTCGATCCCCTGAGGGGCTATAAATTCACCTTCCCCCGAACCGTAATGACCCCAGGAGGTAATAAACTCCCCTTCTGAAGTAAATTTTTGAATGCGGTGATTCAAGTATGTATCTGCAAGATACAGATTATTTTCATGGTCTATCGCCAATCCCATAGCTTCAATAAATTGTCCTTCTCCCGAACCGAGGCTGCCCCATTGAGCAACAAGTTCATACTGTTCAGAAGCCAGGCTTGCAATAGCAAGTAGTGCCACCACCATCGTGGGCAAAACCATTCTCATAGCCGACCGTATAGTATTGTTCTGCATTCTTCCACTCCTGTATGATTTGGAAGCTGGAATGAATTATGACAGGGATCCGGTTGAGCTGATTAGATATCAATCAACAACAGCGATGCCCAATTGTTTGAAAACGGTTCTTTCTCTTAAAGCTTTTCTACATTTTCTGATTGCAAGTCTTAATTGCGGGCTTGCTTCCGGTTCACATTGACTAAGAAGAAATTCGATGCCATCCAGATCATGTCTGGAGAGCCGTAGCTTTTCACCCTCGGCAGCGCTTTTGATACGGGGTAAAATCTCATGAATCAGGTTTCTAGCTTTGGCGCTTAGAGAAGAATTTTTAAGAAAAAACAAGGCAATCTCATCCGAGTTCTCATACAAGAGATTCACATAGTCGTTTCCCATGGAGTGAGGTCTGAGCGTTGTATCTCTGAATGCTCGAAGCAAAGAAAGATTTTCATCACGGTTTTCGCTTATTATGGCGTCATACACTTCAGGCCATCCTGATATGTCCCCCTGACTAATCCGGGCACGAACTGCAAGGTCATAGGGAATTCTTGTGCCCTGGCCGATAGGTTGCCAGATCTGACCATCTTCACTGACATAACACAAGCCTGATTCAGCGTACTCCCAGCCCATTACATCAACCGGGATCGGGAAGTTATATTCAGGGGTGGTCAACTTAAGAACAACCACAAAGTCACTACCTCTGGTAACTGGAACGAGTTTAAACAAAGGTATTGAATAATATCCCACCTCTTCACACCGGCCCCGCTGAATGGCGCGGAGCTGTTTCATTTTCCCATCTTCCATTTGATCATACACCCGTATTTCATAGCGGGCATCGGTGCTGGTGGTCCAGAAGTCAATGTTCTTAATGGTGCCGCTTATATCCGGGGTGAAAATAACCGCACACCAGGCGGCAGGTTTCCCCGCTCCGATGCTGCCCGTATTAATGAAAAATCCTTCATCTCCGAAGCACAAGAATCCTCCTTCGTCATAGTACAATATGGATTCATCACTATCATAATCTTTGTAGGATGAAATATAACTCGACATGGAACCAATTTTTGCAGCCCCATAGGCTATGTAAAAGTAACCATCTATTCCCCAATCAGTACCCCAGCTGTTTTTAACAATCCAGGAACCCTCAGGGCCCAGGCTGTCATTCCACCCAACAATGAGAACAGCATGATTTACGAGCATTGAATCGTAATATTCATAAACACCCCCGGTATAAGCTTTGAAGGCGGGGTCAGCCGCATCCATGGCGGTTGAAACCGGTCCGTATTGATAAATAGCCGTTTTTATAGTGTCAACATCATTGGCTATTAACCTCCAGCCGTTAACATTCTTAATAATCTCACAGGAATCGTTGCAAGGCACCCCATCCATCCCCATGAAAGGAGCACATGATTCTAATGAAACACCTGTCTGGGTAAAAAAGTTTGTCGATCGGAAGGGATTACCGCCGGTGGAGCAGCTCTGGGCTATACCGGAAGAGGTAAGGAAATCGCAGGATGCTAGATTCTGCTCGGAAAAATCATAGGCTATACCCTCATTGATGAGTATCTTCGATTCAAATTCAGCCACCGCAGTAAATGCCCAGCACAGCCCGCAGGGATACTGCTCCTTTACCGGGGTAACCATATTACGGTCACGCCAGTCAAAATACGATGGGAGTCCTGCCCGACGGGGTATCATTTTTAAACGACGCTCATCGATCGGCACGGAAATAGTTCCAAGCAATAGGTTGCTTTCTTCAGATGGCAGCTTATACACCCCGGTCTCATCCACGGTGAAGTTATACCCTTTTTCTTTTATCTTTCTCCTTAGCTCTTTGATGCTGGGAAGAGGTTGCTGATAACCAATCGATGCGGTGTGTATACTCTCTCCGGTCACGGAAGACTTATCCAGCTCCCAGGCAGGTGAGCTGCTTTTATTCCCCATCGCTATCATTAAAAAGATGCTGAGAATAAAAATGAGCGGTTTTACTCTCGTGGCCGCGTGTATCATGATCAATTCTCCCCAAGCGATACGGGTATCGCTTCATCTGCCAATTCTATGCCTGGAAGCAAGACCAATAAAAAACTGCCGGGCATGCTTGGTGATAAACATACCTGCGGCAGTTGCGCTGTTTGAAATCCATTGCCGGAAACAAGTTCTATCCACGAAATAACTCGCGCCATAGAACCCCCCTTTTTTTGTCGGCAGGATATTCAGAATCTCATCTTACTGAGGGTTGCGAGCTGTCGGCATCGCAAGAAACTTTATTTTTCCTTATCCATTGCAGCAATGTTTCGAGGAGGATTTTTGGTTCATCCAGGTGATTAAGGCAGACGTTCTGCAGTTCTTCCGGGGTTACCTCATGATAAAAATGCACCATCCTATTACGCTAGCCGGCCATTTTTTCAATAATTCGAGCACGTTGCCTCCGACAACCTTTTTCTCGGCAAGCCCCCTGGCCATCTCCTTATATTCAGCGGCGGGATAGGCAACATTTTTCTTTCATAGGGTAACCCTGTGTTTCAATGCTAGCGCCGCCAAGGTTCCGGTCGCGGCAATCTCCCGACTTTAAAGATTCACCTCAATGTAGGCCTTTTTGCGCAGCTTGGCAATCCACTCCTTGAACAGTTCCTCGGCCTTCTGATTAAACAGCACATCCTTTACCTCAGCCCGGCGATCTTCCTCGTTCAGGGCGGTCGGTTCCCGTCTCCCCAGCACCTTTACGATGTGAAACCCTACCTCCGTCCTGATCACCGGGCTCACCTCACCCGGCTGCAGGCTGAAGACATGCTCATCGATGGCCGGCAACAGCTCTCCCCGCTTGAAAACCCCCATGTCACCTCCGGCGGAAGCCGAGGGATCCTGGGAATAGAGGCCGACCAGCGTGGTGAAATCTTCACCCTGCTTAATCTTGGCCAGAATGGATTCCGCCTGCGCCTGAATCCGGTCAATCTCCCCCTGATTGGATTCGGGAGGAATAATCAGGCGCAACTGCTGAATCCGCACCTCAGGCTCGGCATTAAAGTCGTTTGCATGCTTTTCATAGTAGGCGTCAATCTCCTCCCGGGGCACCTGGATCCGGGACTTTATCTCCTGATCTATCGCCCGCACCTTTTTCATCTGCCCCTTGATCTGCTCCCGGTACTTGGGCATGGTCAGGCCTTCTTCGGCCAGTGCCTCCGCAAACTGGGCTTCATTCAGCTTGTTGCGGTTTTGCATATCCTTGATCGCCATGTCAACTTCCCGTTCGCTGATGGCAATGGCCAGTCGATCCGCCTCCTGGACAACCAGTTTTTCATCAATCAGTTGCTCCAGAATGCGCTTCTCCGCCTCACGCATTTGAACATTCCCGGCTTCAACTTTGGTCTGCCCGCTCATCTGCCGCATGTAGTTTTGGGATATTAGTCTCAGCTCCGACAGCACTATGATTTCTCCATTCACCACCGCCACAATCCCGTCCACTGTTTCGGCGCTCGCGGCTCCGCCCCCGAACCACAGCACTATAATTGCAGCAGCCGGCAGCACGGTCGCGCGAAACCGTCGGCGACAACTCCCCCAGCCGAAAGACACTCCACCTGTAGAAGACATGCTCATTCCCCCCGGGATATGGAAGGCCGTGCTCAATGATGGCCGCTCATAATAATCGGGCCCGTCGACGGGCGTCCCTCCATTCATAATTTTGCCGGATCCTGCAGTCAAGTTACGGGATGACCTGTTTTTATCTGGAACCGGGTTCTTAACGGTGCTTATTCTGCGCCGACAATTTGAAATTCTTCGCGCAGCCTGCCCTGAGCGACAAATGGAGATTCTTCGCTTCGCTCAGAATGACAAGCGAAGGGCTCAGAATGACCTAGCGAAGGGCTCATGACTGCAACTTCTATTTCGCACGCTTCCGGCGACCTGCATCCTGTAACCCGCAACCTGTCCCGCGCTCATTCTAAACACCCTCATGCCGAATTGTCAACAGTTGATGTGCATCACCCCAAAATCCTTTCGACCTCATTCACCACCTCCTGCC
Source organism: uncultured Thermodesulfobacteriota bacterium (assembly GCA_964459295.1). Taxonomy (GTDB): domain Bacteria; phylum Desulfobacterota; class WTBG01; order WTBG01; family WTBG01; genus CAZWCD01. Next base: position 6,477 of record CAYWLT010000075.1, on the reverse strand, counting down.
AGTCCCGGGCAGGGTAGGCTATGCCCAGCTGGAGCTGGGGTGATATCCGGTACCGCCCGGGATCGGCGGCGATAAGCGCCAAAATCTTATCCAGCGCATGTTCCGCCCGGGGATGAAAGTTAATCAAAATCTCCTTTCCGCGATAGGCAATGCGGGTAACGAGATACCGCCGCAGGATGGTTTTCAGGTGTATGACCCGCAGCAGATTCCCAACCGGCGGGGGGAACTTGCCAAACCGGTCAACCAGCTCTTCTCCGACCGCGTCAACGCTCCCGGCATCCGGACAGGAAGCCAGTTTCTTGTAAAACAACAGCCGCTGATTGATGTCGCTCAGGTAGTCTTCGGGAATAAAGGCCGGAATGGAGAGGGCTATCTCCGGATCGATGTCCGGGACGATCGGCTCGCCCTTCAGTTCCTTGATGGCTTCCTCCATAAGCTGGGTATATAAGTCCAGGCCCACCGCCGCAATATGGCCGGACTGTGACGCCCCCAGCATATTGCCGGCGCCCCGTATCTCAAGATCACGGGTCGCCAGCCGCAGGCTGGACCCCAGCTCGCTGAATTCATATATGGCCTGGAGCCGCTCCCGGGCATCGCGGGAAAGCGTCTCCTCGCCGGGGGTGACCAGGTAGCAGTAGGCGCGAAACTTCGACCTTCCCACCCTTCCCCGCAGCTGATAAAGCTGCGCCAGTCCCAGCCGGTCGGCACGGTTGACAATCATGGTGTTAGCGGAAGGGAAGTCCAGTCCCGATTCGATAATGGTGGTGCACACCAGCAGGTTGACATCGCGGTTGATAAACGCAAGCATGACCTTTTCCAGTTGCCGTTCGGACATCTGACCGTGGGCCACGCCCAGTTTCGCCTCGGGAATCAGGCCGGAGAGATAACGTGCCATCGCGGGAATCGTCCTTACCCGGTCGTGCACAAAAAATATCTGCCCGCCCCGGCTCAGCTCGCGGGTGATCGCCTCGCGTATGATTCCTCCGTCAAAGCGGGTTATGTAAGTCCTGATGGCCAGCCGGTCTTCGGGCGGGGTATCGATCACGCTCATGTCCCTAACGCCGACCATGGACATGTGCAGCGTCCGGGGTATGGGGGTGGCGGTCAGGGTGAGCACATCCACCGTCTTGCGCATCTTCTTCAAGCGCTCTTTGTGGGCGACGCCGAACCGCTGTTCCTCATCGATAATCACCAACCCCAGATCCTTAAACTGCACATCCTTCTGGATGAGGCGGTGGGTGCCCACGATGATGTCAATGGATCCGCTCTCAAGCCCTTCAAGAATCTCCTTCTGTTCGGCCCTGCTTCTGAAGCGGCTCAGCATCTCCACCCGGATGGGGTAGGGCTTGAGCCGCTCAGAGATGGTCTGGTAGTGCTGCTGCGCCAGAATGGTGGTGGGCACCAAAAAGGCAACCTGCTTTCCGTCCATGGCCGCCCTGAACGAGGAGCGCACCGCCACCTCGGTCTTGCCGTAGCCCACATCACCGCAGATGACCCGGTCCATGGGCTTGGGGTCATTCATATCCCTCATCACATCCTCAATCGCGGCAAGCTGGTCCGGCGTTTCTTCATAGGGAAAGGTGGCCTCGAACTCCCGATAATAATGGTCGGGGGAGGAAAAGGAATGCCCCTGGAGCAGCCTGCGCGAGGCGTAAATGTCCAGAAGCTCCTTGGCCATGGCCATGAGCGAGGTCTTGACCCGGCTTTTGGTTTTTTTCCAAGCCGTCCCGCCCAGGCGGTCAAGGGGGGGATGGGCGCCGTCGGCGCCGCGGTATTTCTGCACCAGCTTGACCCGGTCAATGGGAAGGTAGAGCCGGTCATTTCCCTGGTATTCCATCAGGAGATAGTCGCTGCTCTCACCGCCCACCTCCAGCCGCTTTAAGCCACGGTAGATCCCCACCCCGTGAGCAACATGCACCACGCGGCCGCCGGCCTCGAGCTCGCCGAAATCAGAGATGAAGTAGCTGCTTTTGAGGCGGGGCGGCGCCGGCCTCCGCCTTTTTTCTCCGAAAATCTCCTCCTCGGTGATAACCACCAGCCGCGCCTGGGGAAAGCGGAAGCCGCGGGTGAAGCCGCCCATCTGAATCCACTTGCGCCGGGTGAGGGACATGAAGTTCCCGTAATCAAAACTTTCATGATCACTCAGTCCGGCCGCAATGCCGTACTCTTCGAGAAGCGCTATGAGCTTATGGGCCTCGCTTGCGGCATGGCAGATTACCAGGATGGCATGGCCCTCGTCTTCCCATTCCCGCAATCTGCCCACCAAGGGGGAGAGCATCCCCTGGCTGGAAGCGCTGTCCAGCAGGGCGCGGCGAATATCTTCATTGGACTCGGTTATATACGAAATCGCTGACCCCTCGGGCCGCGCCCCCCCCAGTGTGTCCAGCGAGATGTTCTGAAAATACTGCAATCCCTCTCCCATATCCGCCGGGGAGAGATAAAAGCCGCTGACCGGCGGCACCAGGTGCCCCTGCCGCACAACCTTCGCGTGCAGCTCCCCGGCCTCTGCCAGGTAATCATGCAGTTCCCCCCGTACGACTTCATGGTCGTGGAGGAAAACGACGCACCGGGCGGGAATATAATCAAGCAGCGTCTCCCCTTCGGCATAGATGAAGGGGAGCAAGCGCTCCAGATCCGTCCGCGTCTGAAAGCGGGTAAGGGAAGCGGCAATCTCCTGCCATCCCACGGTTTCCACCAACCGATCGCCGGCGCCGCTCCGCATGCGGCTCGCAATCTCATCCAACCGCCCCTCCTCGACGATGGCATCAGACACCGGGGCAATCCACGCCTCGGCCAGTTCACCGCACGACCGCTGAGTTGCCGCATCGAAGGCACGAATGGACTCGATGCAGTCCCCGAACAATTCAACCCGGAGCGGGTGCGCGCATCCCGGCGGAAAGATATCGATGATGCCGCCCCTGATGCTGTAGTCGCCGCGGTCCTCCACCACACCCACCTTGAGGTACCCACACTTCACCAGCAGCGATGAAAGCGCTTCGCGGTCTATTTCTTCTCCGACCCGCAGCAGCCGGATATGACGATCCAGAACCGACCGGGGAATCGTCTTGCGCGCCACCGCCGCCGCGGACGCGACCACGATAAAGGGATCACCGCCGCGCATAAGCCGGTGCAGGATTGCCACCTGCTGGCTTTTCGCTTCAGGGTTCCGGACGCTCTCGCTAAAGGGAAATTCCAGGTCGGGGGGGTAAAGCGCCACCGGCCCCGCGTCCGGAGCCGGCCGTTCAGGCGCTTCAATAAAAAAAAGAAGCGCCTGGCGGTATTCCTCCGCCTCTTCAAGGGTGGGAGTAATGACCAGCAGGGGCCGCGGATTTTCGCGCCAGAGGCATGAGAGCAGAAACGCGGGAGAGGAGCCCTTGAGACCGGTCAGGGTTATGTGTTCGGCCCCCGCGTGGAGCAGCCCGGACAGGCGGCTTACTATTGAAGCCACGTCCGCATTACCGGCGGGAGCGATGTAAGGCGGTGTCATGATAACGTGACGAGTTTTTTATCACCGTGTAGTGCGCCCAACGCTAGATTCTGTGGCGCACTACACAAGACGGCCTTTAACCAGACTGATGAAAATATTGTTTCAGCAACCATGCTAGGGTTTCTGGTCCGGCAGCGACAAAGCGGGCGGGGCCACGCTTGCCACCCCCGGCGGAGGAATAAAGGTAAAGAATGCGTCGGACAGCCGTGTGTCAATCTCAACCCGTGAAAAGGTGATCCGGGTAAGGTTATCAAAAAGATCATAGACCTCGGTTTGCCTGATCTGGAAGGTGTTCCGGTCGGCCCGAAGAATAATTTTGCTCAGGTTCGGCTGGGGTGCCCGCGGGATCAACTCCAGCACATAACCGCCCCCCTCACGGTCCGGCGGTGAAGTGATGTCCCTGACGACAAAATCCCGCGTCAGCTGCGCCTTCCCGTTCAGCAGATCGGCTGACACCTGCGACTGCAGGCCTTCGCCCACCGTGGTCACCATGACTTGCTTCTCTTCCGGCTCATAGAACCAGAGCTGCCTGCCGTCACTGATAATCTGCTGGGGGGTGGGAGTTTGATAATCCCAGAACATCTTGCCTCCCTTTTTCAAATAGACCATGCCCTCGGCTTTTTGCACCTGTTCGGCTTGCCAGGACTTGATGGAGGATTCCTGCACAAAGTGCGCCTTGAAATCTCTGATCGCGTCATAGGCAGATTGAATCCGCTTTGCCAGGGCTTCGGTATCGTCACTCAGGGAGGCCGCCGGGCGAAAAAACGACATCACCAAGCATGCCAGCACCATCATTCCCCTCTGCTTCATTCTCGCTCTCCGTATCATCTAACCGGTTGTTGAAAAAATGGTTTTCCGCAGGCTGTTCAAAAACATCCAGATGCAAGGCACGCGAAATCCTTCGGAATGAGGCGTACATACAAGTACGCTGCAGTGACCAAGGATGAGGGCAACGCAGCGGATGATGTTTTTCAACAGCCTGCTAAATCCTCTTGATCAGTATGTCACGGGGTTTCACGCCGTCGCTGGGGCCGACCACCCGCTCGCGCTCCATACGGTCCATGATGCGCGCCGCCCGGTTATAGCCGATCCGCAGCCGGCGCTGGATCATGGAAATGGAGGCCTTGCGTTCCTGGGCCACCAGGGCGACCGCCTCGTCGTAGCACGCGTCGTAATCGTCTTCCGCCTCCGCCGCATCCTCCTGCTTCATCTCCATGATGCTCTGATCAAATACCGGTTCCGCCTGTTTTCTCAGGAAGGCGGTGACCTTCCTTATTTCCGCCTCGGAAAGGTAGCAGCCGTGCACCCGTTCCAGCTTCGAGGTGCCGGGACGCAGGAAGAGCATGTCGCCCATCCCCAGCAGCCGCTCCGCCCCCATGGTATCCAGTATGGTGCGGGAATCGATCTTGGAAGAAACCTGGAAGGAGATGCGCGCCGGGAAATTCACCTTGATGGTGCCGGTCAACACGTCGACCGAGGGTCGCTGGGTGGCCACCAGAAGATGGATCCCGGCGGCCCGCGCCATCTGGGCCAGCCTGGTTATGGAGGTTTCCACTTCGCGCGAGGACACCATCATCAGGTCGGCCAGTTCGTCAATCACCACCACTATGTAGGGCAGCGTCTTCCACTCATCCCCGGCTTCGCCCTCCGCCTTTTTGCCGCGGCCTCCCTGCGCCGAATGCATCTCCGCTTCGACCTTCTGGTTGTACCCGTCGATGTCGCGCACACCCATATTAGCCAGCATCTGGTAGCGCCGCTCCATTTCACCCACCGCCCACTGCAGCACCAGCGAGGCCTTCTTGGGGTCGGTCACCACCGGGTAGAGCAGATGAGGTATGTCATCATAGAAGGAAAGTTCCAGGCGCTTGGGATCTATCAGCAGAAACTTCACCTCGGACGGGATCGACTTGTAGAGGATGCTGCAGATGAGCGCGTTTAAGAGGACGCTTTTGCCCGAGCCGGTGGAGCCGGCGATGAGCAGGTGCGGCATTTTGGCCAGGTCGCTGATGATGGACTTTCCCGCAATATCCTTGCCCAGGGCCAGGGTCAACCTCGACCGGGATTGGGCGAAATCTTCACGCCCCACGATTTCCCGGAAATAAACGGTTTCGCGCATGACATTGGGTATTTCAATGCCCACAACCGCCTTGCCGGGAACCGGGGCCAGGATGCGGACGCCGACCGCCTTGAGCGCCAGGGCAAGGTCGTCAGCCAGGTTGAGTATCTTGCTGATGCGCACGCCGGATGCCGGCTCCAGTTCATAGCGGGTTATCACCGGACCCGGGTTTACCTCCACCACCTTGCCTTCGACCCCGAAGTCGGCCAGCTTGTTCTCCAGGGTTTTGGAATTCTCCCGCAACACCTCCTTGCCCGCCCTGGTCGATTTCTGGGAAACGCTGTCAAGCAGCGACAGGGGCGGAATCTGATAGTCAGAGGGATAGGCCACCCTCGCCCGGGGTTTCTCTTCAACCGGGACAACCCGTTTGCGCGGCCGGGTCTCTTTTTCCGCACCATCGGAAGGAGGTGGGGGCGGCTCCTCGTGAGGAGGCGCAGCGTCATCGACGCCCGCCGGCGTCTTTCCCCATTGCCGGATCATCGCGCGGCACGCTTCAATGATTGACTGCAAACCGGTGCGGGCTCCCCCCAGCATGGCCCCGAGCGTGCCGGCCGTTCTTTTCACCAGTCGAGAACCGTGCGCCACCCTTCCCGTAACGCCGTTCAAAAGGGACGCCATGCCGTGCAGGGACAGATTGAAGAGAATGATCAGGGCGACCAGTCCCGCCAGGGAAAAGAGCAGAATGCTTCCCACGGTATTGAAATAGGTGTGCGAAAGATGCGCCAGCTGCTTGCCTACCAGGCCGCCTGCGTCAAGATCATACCGGAATGATGCCAGGTGAATGGCGGAATCCGCCACCACCAGGCTGAGCAGTGCGGCAAGGGAAATCACCAGCAGGATCAGGCTCAGCACCGTGGTGTAGGCCAGCGCGCTG
>CAYWLT010000074.1:8065-11910 GCA_964459295.1 uncultured Thermodesulfobacteriota bacterium | reverse complement strand
TCCGCGAGGGGGGCAGGACGGTGGGAGCGGGCGTGGTGTCCGACGTCATCGAATAAGACAGGGAACATCTTAAGCCATAGAGACGAACGCGATGAGAGAAATCATAACGCTTGAATGCGGGCAGTGCAAAAGAAGAAACTACACGACGACCAAGAACAAGCGGACGACGACGAAAAAGCTGGAGTTCAAGAAGTTCTGCCGATTCTGCCATGCCCACACCCTCCATAAGGAAACAAAGTAAGACCCGACAATAAATATGGTGATGCGTAGGCCAGTAGCTCCAACGGCTAGAGCACCGGACTCCAAATCCGGGTGATGGGGGTTCGAATCCCTCCTGGCCTGCCAACGCTGTAACGCAATCAGGGCCGCCGGGCGGCCGAGGGGTATATAATGTTCCGGAAGATCGCGCAGTTCCTCCAGGAAGTGCAGCTTGAACTGAAAAAAGTCGTCTGGCCGACGCGGAAAGATACGCTTGCCTCTACTTCGGTGGTCCTCGTTATTGTTATCATCATAGCCTTCTTTCTCGGACTGATCGATCTTGGCCTCACCCGAATAATCAGGGTTATCCTGGGATGAATGAGAGGGACGTATGGAAAAGAAATGGTATGTAATTCATACCTATTCCGGCTATGAAAATAAGGTCAAGATGGCTTTGGAGGAGCGCATTAAGCAGTTCGGCAAGGAGGAGTTCTTTTCCGAGATCGTGATTCCCACCGAGAACGTGGTGGAGATGATCCGGGGCGAGCGTAAAACCACCTCGCGAAAGTTTTTCCCCGGTTACGTGCTGATTAACATGTCGATGGATAATGAGACCTGGCACATCGTCAAGAACACCCCCAAGGTGACCGGTTTCATCGGCGGCGGCAACAAGCCCGTTGCCATTCCCGAGGGTCAGGCAAAGGACATCTTGAGCCAGATCAAGGAGGGAAAGCTTAAGCCAAAGCCCAAGGTCTCTTTTGAGAAGGGGGACAGCGTCAGCATCATCGACGGCCCCTTTAACAACTTCAACGGGCTGGTGGAAGAAGTCAAGCCGGAAAAGGGCAGGCTTAAAGTGCTGGTTTCCATTTTCGGGAGATCGACTCCCATTGAGCTGGAGTTTCTTCAGGTGAAGAAAAATTAGCAGGCAGTTGAAAAATGGTGGCGCAGGCTTATAAAGCTTGCTTAATAGTATGTGGCTCAAAGGGGAGGGGCTTTTTAGCCACAACAAAATTATTCCGAAACCTCTAGAACGGCAGCAACTTTCTAACTTGGTCGGACAGACCCGCATGGCAACAGCCTGTATCGAAGCCTCTGCAAAGCTGCCTGTCTGCGGTTTAAGTCGAAGGCACCGGGTCGTGCCGTAAGCGTAAAGACACATTGTTGTGGCTAAAAAGCCCCTCCCCCTTGAGCCACGAATCAGATGGGTATTTTTCAATAGCCTGCCAGCGATGCAGAGAGGACGGTAACGCCTATGGCAAAAAAAGTGCTTGCGATTAAAAAACTGCAGATAACCGCGGGGAAGGCCAACCCTTCGCCTCCCGTAGGCCCCGCCCTCGGTCAGCACGGCGTGAACATCATGGAGTTCTGCAAGGCCTTTAACGCGCAGACCCAGAGCAAGGGTGACCTCATTCTTCCGGTGGTGATTACCATTTATTCCGACCGCTCGTTTACTTTCATAGTGAAGACGCCGCCCGCCGCGGTGCTGATTAAAAAGGCCGCCGGCATTATCAAGGGTTCCGCTGAGCCGAACCGGGACAAGGTGGGCAAAATCTCTCCCGACCAGGTGAAAGAGATCGCCCAGATGAAGATGCCGGATCTCAATGCGGTGAGCCTGGAGGGGGCCATCAAAATTATAGAGGGAACCGCCAGGAGCTTGGGCATCGAGGTGGGGTAGAGGACTCGTACACAGCGTTAAAAACATAACGCGGGCGCAAAGGCGCCCGCGGGTGATGGTTGTTATATAAGCGGAGGAAAAGGCCATGTCCGGTCAAAAAAGTAAAAAGCACGAGGCTGCGCGCGAGAAGGTCGACAGGAACAGGGTCTATGAGCTTGAAGACGCGCTGAAACTGATGAAGGACGCCGCATTCGCCAAGTTCGACGAGACCGTCGACGTGGCGGTACGCCTGGGGGTCAACCCCAAGCATGCCGACCAGATGGTGCGAGGCTCGGTGATGCTTCCCCACGGAACCGGCAAGGAAACCAGGGTGCTGGTATTTGCCAAGGGGGAAAAGGAGAAGGAGGCCTTAAGCGCCGGCGCCGATTTTGTCGGGGCTGAAAGCCTGATTGAAAAAATCACCCAGGGATGGCTTGATTTTGACAAGGCCATCGCCACGCCGGACATGATGGGGATGGTGGGAAAAATCGGCAAGATCCTTGGGCCCCGGGGGCTGATGCCCAATCCCAAGGTGGGGACGGTAACCTTTAACGTTTCCGATGCCGTGGCCGACCTCAAAAAGGGAAAGATTGAATTCAAGGTTGACAAGGCGGGCATTGTGCATGCGAGAACCGGGAAGATTTCCTTCGCGGTGGATAAGTTGCGCGACAATGTGACCGCCCTGGTTGACGCGCTGGTCAAGCTGAAGCCGCCGACCAGCAAGGGCGTCTATTTGAAAAGCATCGTACTGTCAACGACCATGGGACCGGGAATAAAGGTAAATCCGGCATTTACCCGTCAGATTAGTTAAGCGTTCTGCCACTTACCCATCCCCTCGCTCAACTTCTGGTCCATCTCTCCTGTTCACGGGGAAGGTTATGGGGTTTATATAAGCTGCCCCGAGTAGTCGAAAGCAGGCATGGTATAAGGGGAGCAGGTTATTAAGAAAGGAGGTTGAATTCCATTGAAACGAGAAGAGAAAGCACAGGTTGTTGCCTCCTTAACAAGTAAGCTCAAGGATGCGGCGCTGATAGTGGTAACCGACTACCGCGGCCTCTCGGTGGAGAAGATCACCCGGCTCCGCAACGAGCTGCGCCAGGCTTCGTCGGAGTACCGGGTGGTCAAGAACACCCTGCTGAAACGCGCATCCCAGGGGACGGCGCTGGAGGGGATCCATGGCTACCTTGAAGGACCGACGGCAATCGTGATCGGCTCCGGTGATCCGGTTGCACCGGCCAAGGTGCTGGTGCGGTTTCTCAAGGAGTTTTCCGAGTTGAGCATCAAGGCGGGATACCTCGAGGGCAAGGTGCTGTCCGCGGAGGACACCCGGGGGCTGAGCACGCTGCCCGGCAGAAAGGAGCTGCTGGCCAAGGTTGTATCGCTCTGCGCCTCGCCGCCGGTGAGATTATTGAGCACGCTGCAGGCCATTCCCCAGAAATTCATCCGGGTATTGCATGCGATTGAAAAGAGCAAATCAGGCTAATCACTAACTAAACACAGTGTCGCGAGCAGGAGGATAAAGGATCATGGAAAAAATAACCAAAGAAGATGTGATACAGTTCATCGAAAACATGACTGTGCTTGAGCTTTCCGGTCTGGTAAAGGAACTGGAGGAAAAATTCGGGGTTTCGGCTGCCGCCATGCCCATGGCCATGGCCATGCCCGGCGGAACCCCGGGAGATGCCCCTGCCGCCGCCAAGGAGGAAAAGACCGAGTTTGACGTGATCCTCAAGGCATCGGGTGACAAGAAGATCCAGGTGATCAAGGTGGTTCGCGCCCTCACCAACCTGGGGCTGAAAGAAGCAAAGGACCTGGTTGACGGCGCTCCCGGCACGGTGAAGGAGGCCATTCCCCTGAAAGACGCCGAGGACGCCAAGGCGAAGCTGGAGGAGGTCGGAGCAACGGTTGAGATTAAGTAACGGGATGAGCGTAACGCAGCAGATGGGTGTTTTTCAACAGCCTGCTAATCCATGCCAGGGGTTACAATGAGCCA
>CAYWLT010000074.1:0-7965 GCA_964459295.1 uncultured Thermodesulfobacteriota bacterium | reverse complement strand
CAGATGGGTGTTTTTCAACAGCCTGCTAATCCATGCCAGGGGTTACAATGAGCCATCATGCTTTGAACAGGTACTATCTGAGAAAGGATTTTTCCCGGATCAGGAAGGTAATGGAAAAGCCGAGCCTCCTTGATGTGCAGCGGAAGTCCTACGAGGAGTTTCTGCAGCGGTATGTCAAGCCCCAGGACCGGGGCAATTTCGGCCTGCAGGGCGTTTTTAAGAGCGTTTTTCCCATCAAGGATTTTTCCGAGACCGCCTTCCTTGAATACGTGAGCTATACCCTGGGCGAGCCCAAATATGACGTGGATGAATGCCGCCAGAAGGAGCTCACCTACGCCGTCCCGCTGAAAGTGATGTTGCGGCTGGTGGTGTGGGATGTGAATGCCGAGAGCGGCAACCGCAGCATCCGGGACGTGAAGGAGCAGGAGGTCTATTTCGGGGAGGTTCCCCTGATGACCGACAGCGGCACCTTCATTATCAACGGCACCGAGCGGGTGATTGTCAGCCAGCTGCACCGCTCCCCCGGCGTGTTTTTCAATCACGACAAGGGAAAAGCGAGCAGCGTGGGCAAACTGATTTTTTACGCGCGCATCATTCCCAACCGCGGATCGTGGATTGACCTGGAATTTGATACCAAGGACATCCTCTATGTGCGCATTGACCGGCGCCGCAAGCTGCTTGCCACCATCCTGCTCAAGGCGCTGGGTTATACCGAGCAGGAGCTGCTCGATTATTTTTACGAATCGGAAAAGGTTGTGTTCAAGGATGCCAAGCCGTTTAAGTACCTCAGAAAAAGCCTGCAGGTGGGCGACCGGGCGACCGAGGACATCTACGACACCGAAAGCGGCAAGCTGATTGTCAAGAAGGACAAGCGAATCCGGGAGGGAGCCCTGCAGAAAATCCAGGAGGCGCACATAGAGCTGGTGCCCATCACCATGAAAGACCTGGAAGGCAAGTATGCGGCTCACGATATTGTCGATCCCGCGACCGGCGAACTCCTGGTCTCCTGCAATGAGGAGCTGACCGCTGAAAAACTGAAAATGCTCAGGGAGCGACGCGTCGAAACCATTGAGACGCTGTTCATTGAAGAACTGGTGACCGACGCATCGTTCCGCAACACCCTGGCCCTTGATAAAATCAAGTCGCAGGAGGAGGCGGTGGTGGAGATCTACCGCCGGCTGCGGCCCCACGACCCGCCCACCAAGGAGAGCGCCCACACCTTTTTTGACCGCCTGTTCTTTAATGCCGATTTCTATGACCTGGGCAAGATGGGGCGCCTCAAGCTCAATTACAAGCTCAACCTGGACGCTCCCCTCGACCTGCAGGTGATCCGCAAGGAAGATATCATGGAGACGGTCAAGTACCTGCTGCATCTGAAGTGCGGCAAGGGCGAGATCGATGATATCGACCACCTGGGCAATCGCCGGGTCCGGACCGTCGGCGAATTGATCGAGAACCAGTACCGCATCGGCCTGGTGAGGATGGAGAAGGCGATCCGGGAGCGCATGGGACTCCAGGAGGTGGAAACCCTCATGCCCCACGACCTGGTCAACGCCAAGCTGGTATCGGCGGTGATCAACGAATTTTTCGGCTCCAGCCAGCTCTCCCAGTTCATGGACCAGACCAATCCCCTCTCCGAGATTACCCACAAGCGGCGCCTTTCCGCGCTCGGGCCGGGCGGACTGACCCGCGAGCGCGCGGGGTTTGAGGTGCGCGATGTGCATCCCACCCACTACGGCCGGATCTGCCCGATCGAAACACCGGAAGGTCCGAACATCGGCCTCATCTCGTCCCTCTCCACCTACGCCAGGATTAATGACTTCAGCTTCATCGAGACCCCCTACCGCAAGGTGACGAACGGGGTGGTCACCAATCAGATCGAATTTCTTTCGGCGCTTGACGAAAAGGACCACGCCATCGCCCAGGCCAACGCGCCGCTTGACGCCAAGGGGCACTTTGAGCGCGAACTGGTATCCGCCCGCCGGGGCGGCGAGTTCGTGATGGTGCGTCCCGAGGAAGTGTCCTACATGGACGTGTCTCCGATGCAGCTGGTAAGCGTAGCCGCCGCGCTGATTCCCTTCCTGGAAAACGATGACGCCAACCGCGCCCTCATGGGTTCCAACATGCAGCGCCAGGCGGTTTCGCTGATGAAGACCGAGAGCCCCCTGGTGGGCACCGGCATCGAGGCCGATATCGCCCGGGACTCGGGGGTCACGGTGGTGGCGCAGCAGGACGGGACGGTGGAGAGCGTCGACGCCAACCGCATCGTGGTAAAGCACGATCAGCGCGACGGCACCGAGAAGGACGGGGGGGTGAGCATCTATAACCTGATCAAATTCAAGCGGTCCAATCAGAACACCTGCATCAACCAGAAGCCGCTGGTGCGGGCGGGCGAGAAGGTGGCTCGCGGCGAGATTATCGCCGACGGCCCGGCCATTGACCGGGGAGAGCTGGCGCTGGGGCGCAATCTGCTCGTGGCCTTCCTTCCCTGGGAGGGGTACAACTTTGAAGATTCGATCCTGGTCAATGAGAAAATAGTGCGGGATGATTATTTCACCTCCATCCACATCGAGGAGTTCGAGGTGCTCGCCCGGGACACCAAGCTGGGCAAGGAAGAGATAACCAGGGACATTCCCGGCCTGGGCGAAGAGGCGCTCAAGGATCTCGATGAAAGCGGGGTGATCCGAATCGGCGCCGAGGTGAAGGCAAACGATATTCTGGTGGGTAAAATCACCCCCAAGGGCGAGACCCAGCTGACCCCGGAAGAGAAGCTGCTGCGGGCCATTTTCGGCGAAAAAGCCCGCGATGTCCAGGATACCTCGCTGCGGGTTCCGCCGGGGATCGAGGGCACGGTGATCAACGTGCGCATTTTCTCCCGCAAGGGGATTGACAAGGATGAGCGCAGCAAGGCAATCGAGAATGAACAGCTTGCCAAAATTTTGAAGGACCAGGAGCTCAAGACCAAGATTCTCAAGGACAGCGCGGACGAGAAGATCCGGCATCTGCTTACCGGCAAGGTGTCGGCCAAGCGGCTGATCGACAAGCGGTCCGGCACCCGGCTGCTGGAAAAAGGCCAGAAAATCACCGCCGAGGCGCTGGCGAAGATATCCCCCGGCAAATGGAAGGATATTGTCATTGAAAGCAAAAAGGCGGAAGAGGAGATTGCCGCCATCCGGGAGGATCTGGAGGAGAAGATCAAGGCCACGAAAGTTATCTTTACCGAGAAGATCGAGCGCCTGCGCAGCGGGGATGAACTCCCTCCCGGCGTGATCAAAATGGTCAAGGTGGACCTGGCGGTAAAACGCAAGCTGGCGGTGGGCGATAAGATGGCCGGGCGCCACGGCAATAAGGGCGTTCTCTCCCGCATTCTTCCCGAGGAGGACATGCCCTACCTTGAAGACGGAACGCCGCTGGACATCGTATTGAACCCCCTCGGCGTGCCCTCGAGAATGAACGTGGGGCAGATTCTGGAGACCCACCTGGGCTGGGCGTCCCGGGGGCTGGGCGACCGGATCAGGGAGCTTCTCGACCAGAACTATTCGCCGCAGGCGCTGCGCGCCAGACTCAAGGAAATGCTGGACGACAAGGACCTGTCCAAAATCATCAACGAGGCCACGGACGACACGGTCATCGCTCTGGCACGGGAATTCAGCAAGGGGGTCCGCTTTGCCTCCCCGGTTTTCGACGGCGCGTCGGAGGAGCAGATCACCGGTTATCTCAAGGCGGCGGGGCTGCCGGAAAACGGCCAGGCCATCCTCTTTGACGGGAGAACCGGTGAGTGCTTCGACAACAAGATCACCGTGGGCATGATTTACATGATGAAGCTGCACCACCTGGTGGACGACAAGATCCATGCCCGCTCCATCGGCACCTATTCGCTGGTGACGCAACAGCCCCTGGGCGGCAAGGCCCAGTTCGGCGGCCAGCGGCTGGGGGAAATGGAGGTATGGGCGCTGCAGGCATATGGAGCGGCCTACACCCTCCAGGAGTTCCTCACCGTCAAATCGGATGACGTGCAGGGAAGGACCAAGCTGTACGAAAATATCGTCAAGGGGGAAACGGAACTGGAACCCGGCCTGCCGGAGTCGTTTAACGTGCTGGTCAAGGAATTGCAGAGCCTCTGCCTGAATGTGCAGTTTGTCGGGCTTGAAAAAAGCAACTGATCGGTAAAGGGAGACCCTCCATGGAAGTAAGCTACAGTTTTTTTGATAAGCCGAAGAAATCGCTCGACTTCGAGGCCATCCGCATCAGCATCGCCTCGCCCGACGATATCCGCAGCTGGTCGCATGGTGAGGTGAAGAAGCCGGAAACCATCAACTATCGCACCTTCAAGCCGGAGCGGGACGGGCTCTTCTGCGCCAAGATATTCGGGCCGACCAAGGATTATGAATGCAACTGTGGCAAGTACAAGCGGCTGAAACACCGGGGGGTGGTCTGTGAGAAATGCGGGGTCGAGGTGATCCCCTCCTATGTGCGACGGGAGCGCATGGGGCACATCGAGCTGGCCAGCCCGGTGGCGCACATCTGGTTTTTGCGCAGCCTTCCCAGCCGGATCGGCAACCTCCTCGGCATCACCCTGCGGGATCTGGAAAAGGTGATTTACTTTGAGCAGTATATCGTGGTCGATCCCGGCGAGACGCCGCTCACCCAGGGCGAGCTGATGCAGGAGGACCGCTATCTGAAGGCGCTGGTCGAATACGGCAAGAACTTCAAGGCGGGCATCGGCCCGGAGGCGGTCCGTGATTTGCTCAAGAGCCTGCAGCTGGATGCGCTCTCCAAGAGCCTGCGCCAGGAGATGAAGGCAACCGCCTCGGAGGCCAAGCGCCAGAAGCTGGCCAAGCGGCTGAAGGTGGTGGAAGACTTCAAGAACTCGGGAAACAAGCCGGAGTGGATGATCCTGGAAACCCTACCGGTGCTGCCCCCGGATCTGCGGCCGCTGGTGCCGCTCGACGGCGGGCGCTTCGCCACCTCCGACCTCAACGATCTCTACCGGCGGGTGATCAACCGCAACAACCGGCTCAAACGGCTGCAGGAGCTGGAGGCGCCGGAGATCATCGTGCGCAACGAAAAGCGGATGCTGCAGGAGGCGGTTGATGTGCTGTTCGACAACGGCCGCCGGGGAAAGACGGTGACCGGGCGCAACAAGCGGCCGCTCAAATCCTTAAGCGACATGCTCAAGGGCAAGCAGGGCCGATTCCGGCAGAACCTGCTGGGCAAGCGGGTTGACTATTCGGGACGGTCGGTAATCGTGATCGGGCCGGAGCTGAGGCTCCATCAGTGCGGGCTGCCCAAGAAAATGGCCATCGAACTCTTCAAACCCTTTGTCTACAACCGGCTGATCAAGAAGGGCTTTGCCACCACCATCAAGAGCGCCAAGAAGCTGGTGGAAAAGGAAACGGCGGAGGTGTGGGACGCCCTGGACGAGGTGGTCCGGGAATACCCGGTGCTGCTCAACCGCGCCCCCACCCTGCACCGACTGGGCATCCAGGCCTTTGAGCCGATCCTGATCGAGGGTAAGGCGATTCAGCTGCATCCGCTGGTATGCTCCGCCTTCAACGCCGACTTTGACGGCGACCAGATGGCGGTGCACATTCCCATCGCCATCGAGGCGCAGATTGAGGCGCGGGTCCTGCTCATGTCCACCAACAACATCCTTTCCCCCGCCCACGGGAAGCCGATTATTGTGCCCACCCAGGACATCGTTTTGGGCATCTACTACCTGACCCGGGAGCGTGAATCGATGAAGGGGGAGGGAAAGGTGTTCGCCAACCCGGGCGAGGTGCGGGTGGCATACGACAACGGCATAGCTGATCTCCACGCCAAAATCAAGGTGCGCATCAACGGTGAGATAAAAGACACCACCGTGGGGCGGATCATTTTATGGGAGATCATGCCTGAGGAGATCGGCTTCGACGTGATCAACCGGGTGATGGGCAAGAAGGAGCTGGCGGATCTCATCAGCTACTGCTACCGGTTGTGCAGGGACAAGAAGACCATCCTGCTGGCGGACCGCCTGAAGGATCTGGGCTACCGGTACGCGACCCAGTCGGGGCTCTCCATTTGCATCGGCGACATGATCATCCCCTCCCGCAAATCCGAGCTCATCGAGACCGCCAACAAAGAGGTGCAGGAAATTGAAAGCCATTACAAAGAGGGCCTGATTACCGACGGCGAGCGGTACAACAAGGTGGTGGACATCTGGGCCCAGGTGACCGAGAACGTGTCCCGGGAGATGCTGCGGGAGCTGGAGACCGAATCGGTAAAGGACCGGGACGGCAACCTGAAGCAGGTTGCCAGCTTCAACCCCATCTACATGATGTCCGATTCCGGTTCGCGGGGCAGCGCCCAGCAGATCCGCCAGCTGGCCGGGATGCGCGGGCTGATGGCCAAACCTTCCGGCGAAATCATTGAGACCCCGATCACCGCCAATTTTCGTGAGGGGCTGAATGTGCTGCAGTATTTTATCTCCACCCACGGCGCGCGCAAGGGCCTGGCCGACACGGCGCTGAAGACCGCCAACTCCGGATACCTGACCCGCCGGCTGGTGGACGTGGCCCACGACTGCATCATCAATGAATATGACTGCGGCACCATGGACGGCATCGAGGTGTCGCCGCTGATCGAGGGGGGCGAGATCGTTGAGCCCATCGGTGACCGCATTCTGGGAAGGGTCTCGCTGGAGGACGTGGTTGATCCCTACACCGATGAGGTGCTGGCCACGGCCAACCAGGAGATCAACGAGGAGATCGTGGAGAAGATCGAGCAGACCCGCATCGAGCAGGTAAAGATCAGGTCGGTTTTGACCTGCCAGGCGAAGCGCGGCGTGTGCGCGCTCTGCTACGGGAGGGACCTGGCCCGGGGCCAGATTGCCAACATCGGTGAGGCGGTGGGCGTCATCGCCGCCCAGTCCATCGGGGAGCCGGGCACGCAGCTCACCATGCGTACCTTCCATATCGGCGGCACGGCGAGCCGGCGCGCGGAGCAGACCACCCTGGAGGCGAAGTACGCGGGCCGCATCAAATTCATCAAGCTGAGCGTGGTGAAGGACCGTGACGGCGACCTGGTGGCGATGAACCGCAACGGAGAGGTCGCGGTCATCGACGACAGCGGGCGGGAGCGCGAGCGCTACACCATTATTTACGGCGCCCACCTCAAGGTGAACGACGACGGCGTGGTCGCCGCCGGCGCGCGCATTGCGGAGTGGGACCCCTTTTATACGCCGATTCTGACCGAGGTGTCCGGCACCATTAAATTCGGCGACATCGTTGAAGGAAAAACCATGCAGGAGCAGCTCGATGAGGTCACCGGATTCTCCAGCCGGGTGATCCGGAGCTTTCGCGAGCAGGATCGGCGGCCGCGGGTGTCGATCAAGGACGATAACGGCAGGACCATCAAGTTGCCCGGCTCCGAAGCCTTCGCCCGCTACTTCATGCCGGTGGGGGCCAACATCATGGTGGCGGAAGGCGACGAGGTGCAGGCGGGCGACGTCATCGCCAAGATCCCCCGAGAGACCACCAAGACCAAGGACATCACCGGGGGGCTTCCCCGCGTGGCCGAGCTGTTTGAAGCCCGGAAGCCCAAAGAGGCGACCGAGGTCAGCGAAATTGACGGCGTGGTCTCCTACGGCAAGGACGTGAAGGGCAAGCGCAGCATCATCGTCACCCCCGAGGTGGGAGACGCCATCGAGTATCTTGTTCCCAAGAGCAAGCATATCAGCGTGCACGAGGGAGACAAGGTGAAGGCGGGCGAGCCGATCATGGACGGCCTGACCAGTCCGCACGATGTCCTGAGCGTGCTCGGCGAAAAGGAGCTGGCCAAGTTTCTGGTCAACGAGGTGCAGGAGGTTTACCGGCTGCAGGGGGTCAAGATCAACGATAAGCACATCGAGGTGATGGTGCGCGAGATGGTGCGACGGGTGAGAATCAAGGCTGTGGGCGATTCGCACTTCCTGGCGGGCTAGCACGG
>CAYWLT010000073.1:0-11978 GCA_964459295.1 uncultured Thermodesulfobacteriota bacterium | reverse complement strand
AAAAACCCACCCGCAAAAAAATATTGTAATTTAGTAAGGTTCGTATTGAATATAATATGAATGACGATTTCTATCGAATTTTACTCAATTTTTCCCATTTGTATATAGGCAAAAACCTGATTTTTGACTTCGAAAAACCTTATAAATAAAAGTGGGGTCAGGTCTCAACATTCAACAAAGCGATGTTGATACCAGACCTGAGTTTCTTTGAAGGGCACGAGGGAAGGATGCAGGGAACCGTCTCTGACCCTGCACCCTGTCCCATGAACTCTCATCTTTCAACCACGAAGAGCACGGATAAATGCAAGGGGCAACCGGCCGGTTGCCCCTACAATTCTTTCCTTGCCTCACGACCCAAACAATTCTACTTATCCGGTCACTTTCTCCAGTAATTGTTTGCCGCGGCCACGGTTTGAAAATTGATGGCAACAACCTGTGACACCGCAATAAGCGAATTTGCTTCGTTCGCGTAGAGGGGACGAAGCTTTTGGAGAACGTCCGCGTTCGGTTGGGTGTACTTGACGCCGCGGCGGCTTAAGGCAATAGCGAGCTCAAAGCCCGCCTGGGGTGTGTCGGTGATGAGCGTGGCAAGCCATGTGTCAGCCATGATCAAGTCCTCCTATTAATTAAAGATGTACTTCTGCCCTAACCGGAAACATTCAATCAAACGTATTCCGGGACCACCGTAGTCTTTCGGAGCAAACCACCCAATACCCGCCTTCGGGTGCTGCTTCAATACCCGAGGCGCATTCCGCCTTCATACACCCCTGCAGGCCGCGGTCATCGGGTCCTTCCGCATACCCCCCGGCACGGCGACTCCGCGTTTTAATTCGCCTGATGCTTCATTTCAATTCGATACAGCTCGTAGGTATAGTCTCTCTCCTTATAGGACTTAATCAGCGTGCTGTCATAGCGCTCGAGAATGTTCTTGCAGAATGAATTCTGCAGCTTGTCGGGCACGTTGCACCAGAAATTATAATGAAAATAAATGCCCCCGGGATAGCGGTAAAAGAAGTTCTTAAAGTACCCGGTCTGTTCGGTTGCCAGCGATGCCTGCGCGGCGTTTCTGCCCCAGACCAGAAACATGTTCGGATTGTGGGTGAGCACGATCCCGTTATCCGGCACCTCTTTGGCCATTTCCATCGCATACTTGTGATCATACCGCGCCCCCCAGGCCTCCTGGGTGATCGCCTTGACAAAGGGCAAAAACGGAATAAAGGAAAAAATAATCACGGTCGCCAGGAGCAACTGCATGTGGCGAAATCGCCGGTTAAAGAGCCGGGCGAGGGATACACTGCCGTTTCCGGCAAGCAACGCCAGCGGTAAGGAAGAAAGCAGGGAAAAGCGGACATCCGCGCCGTAATCATAGCTTCCCGCGTAAAACAGAATAAAGATGCCCCAGAAAAGGATAAACCATAAGAACAGGACGGTTTTCTCACACAGCAAGAAGGTCTTGCGGTTCCCCTCCCCTTCCCTGCTCCCCAGCAGCAGCCCCAGGAAAAACAGCACGGTAAACACCACCGGGAACCTGACGTTCTTCAGATAAAAAAGCGCGTTGACCTTAAAGTTTTCCGAGAGATAATCAAAAGAAAACTTCGGTCCGGAACTTCCCCAGCCCATGTCCTTCACCGCATACAGGTGCGCCAGGTGGGGAATGATCAGGATAAAGAACAGCGCGAGGGCAAGATATAAACGGCCCCGCTTCAGTTCTTCAGGGGCAAAAAGCAGCACCGCCAGCCCGATAACCGCCAGACTCATGATGGACTCCGGTCGGAACTGGCATGCAAATACCGCCATGACCATCAACAGGAACAAGGCGCTTCCCGCGCGGCTTCTGACATAGATAAGCGCGGTGAGTAGGGCCAGGCCGGTGAAACAGGCGGCGCTCGGCTCCACGGCGGTGGTGTTGGACCACATGATATATTCCGGGGTCAGGGCAAAGATGAGCGCCGCAAACAGCCCCCGATAGGGACAGCGGAAGAGCAAATAGGCTATGCCGAAGGTCGCACCGATTGCCAGCGCATAAAGCAGGTTGGTCGTCCAGAAGGCCGCCTCTTCATGCACGCCGGCCAGGCGAAACACGATGCTGATAAGAAAGGGCCAGCCGTTCGGCTCCTTGTTATACTCCAGCCGGTCGCAGAAAAAATCGCCGTACTCATGCCTTCCCTCGTTGCACATCGCCGCCCGGCCGGTCCATCGCTTCCAGATATTGCGCACACTGCTTGCGTAGTCCTCCCCGGAATGAACGCCGGTATTTTTAAGATAGGCGATGTTCTGTCCGATGCTGAGATAAATATCCTCATCATAATAAATCCGGTGATCGCGCGGCGCGGCAAAAACAGTGATGAGAAAACCACCCAGGGTTATTGCCGCAAGATAAATCCATACAGCACGGGGGATGCCGGAGAAAAGGGTTTTGATGAGGCGGCAATTTATGACGATCGCCAGCACCAGGAGCAGGAAGCAGATCTCCAAAAAGAGCGGGGATATGATCTGGAGCTGCTCCTGCAGTTTCCAGCTGGAGTTAGAGGAGATCCAGCGGTACAGCACCATCGCCCCCCCGCAGGTGATGAGACCGCTGGCGAGGCACATCTTCATCCGCAGCAATCGTTTCATGCCTTCCCCCTTACCAGATAATTTCCCATGACCAGGTATTCGTTGCCCGTCCGCCTGAGGGTGTCGATGGCATCCTGGGGTGAGCACACCAGGGGCTCGCCGTGCAGATTGAAGCTGGTGTTGAGCAGCACCCCCCTGCCGGTGAGCGCCTTCAGGCGGCGAAGCAGCTCGCCGTACCGGGTGGAAGAGCCGTCGACCATCTGCGGCCGGCAGCTGCCGTCCACGCTGATCACCCCCTCGACCTCGTCCCGCCGTTCATCCCGCACCATGTATCCCATGGTCATGAACCGGTTGGGCGCGTCATAGTCCTCCAGGTAGTAGGGCGCTTCCTCTTCCAGCATGGTGGGACAGAACGGCTGGTACCAGACCCGCATCTTCAGCCGCAGGTTCAGCAGATCCCGTATCCGCTTGGAATTGGGCAGGGCCAGGATGCTCCGGTTGCCCAGGGCCCGGGGTCCGTATTCCATCCTTCCCTGAAACCAGAAGATGATGGAGCCGCGGGCGATGAGCTGCGCCGCCTCCTCCTCAATCGCTTCGCAAACGCGGTATTCGAGGCCGCTCTCGGCCAGCGCCGCCCCCATCTGCTCATCGGTGTAATCGGTGCCCAGGTACACGTCGTCCAGCACGCAGCGGCTCACCCGGTTCAGGTCATAATTCGCGGCCAGCGCCGCCCCCAGGGCCAGTCCGCCGTCACCCATGTGGGGGAAGACATAGCAGCCATCCACCCCGGCAAGGGTGCGCAGGAGCATGTTCACCTTGATGTTGGAGAATACCCCCCCGGCCAGCACCACCCGCCTTTTGCCGGTCACCGCGAGGGCGTTGCGCACCATCTCCACCATCTTCACCTCCAGGGTGCGCTGGGCCATATAGGCAAACTGTTCCGAGGGGTAGCGCCATAACACTTTTTTAAGCTCGTCATACATCCGGAGCGTGCTGTAACGGCAGCGCACGTCCAGCCCCCGCAGCTGAATGAAGTCGAGCAGAGGATTCTGCTCGTCGGGAATGGGATAGGCATAATTGGCCAGGGCCATGACCTTGCCTTCATCCTCCAGTTCCCGCATGTTCATCAGGTTGGTCACGTGTTCAAAAAAGATGCCGAGGGAGTGCTTTCCGGAAATGGCGGTGATGCGCTCCAGCATGCCCCCGGCCAGGGTGCTGATGGTGCCGGAGAGGGCGTCCCCGATGCCGTCGATGGTGATCACCAGAGAGTCGTCAAACCCGCTGCAAAAGGCCGCGGCCGCGGCGTGACAGCGGTGATGATCAACCAGCTGCAGCCGGTAGCCGGAAAAGCCCATCGCGTCAAGCGTCCGCTTCAGCGGGATCTCGCTCAAGCGGGCGGTTATGCGGTTTGCCGGCAGTTCGGTTAATTTATATTTCGCCCTTTTCTTGAGCGTGCTCATCAGTCCGGGGGCCTTTTTCCGTCGGCGGATGAGATAATATTCCTCCTTGGTGGCGGGGAGAATCCGGGCCAGGGTTTTGGAAAGATCGAAGGTGGAAACCGCAATCTGCTTAATGTCTTCCGGCCGCAGGTTGAGATAGCGGAGGCATTCCATTATCGAACGCGCGGGAAATCGTATCTCCAGCTTCCGGCGGGTCAACCGCTCCTCATTGATCGCCGCTAAAACGCGATTGTCCTTGATGATCGCGGCCCCTGAATCATGGCCGTCCCATATACCCAGAATATACACCGGCTCCCTCCTTATGCGTGTGCTTACAGTCCTAACTCTGAAAATTATCTCTCAAAAAAAATTGATCATCGGCAGGAGCGGCTTTCAGCCGCGAATGCATCGCGCCTGAAGGCGCTCCTACCGACATTTCAAATATCATTGGTTAGTCAGCATGATCCGCCCTTGCACTCTCCCAGCATCAACAGCAGCCCATCAGAGCTTTAGCATCCATCGTACAAAGGCGGCCATGGAACGGAAAAGGCCGCGCAGGTCCATCCAGTTGATCAGGCGCAGCGCCCTGATCACGTTAGCGGGACTGGTATAAAAGCGCCGGTAGGCAAGAGCGCGATAGCGGCTTACCACCCCGGCGGGCAATGCCGGAAAATTCATGAGCGGGGTATTCTGATTGAAATTACTGAAGTCGGGCGGGTCGATCCACCCCTCCTGCAGCGCCCGCTCGTACAGCCGGCTGCCGGGAAAGGGAACGGCGCAGTAGAACTGCGCCAGGTCCAGCCTGAGCTTTTTGGCAAAGTCGATGGTCTCTTCAAGGGATCGCTCGGTCTCCCCCGGCAGGCCGAGAATGAAGTGACCGACCGTCTTAATGTCGGCTTTCCGGGCAAGTTGCACCGCGCTCATCGCGTCCGAAACGCGGATTCCCTTGTCCGCCTGGTCAAGCACCGCCTGGCTTGCCGACTCGATGCCGAAGCTGATCATCCAGCAGCCCGCCCGGGCCATCAGCGACAGCAACCCCCGGTCAACCGTGTCAACCCGGCTGTTGGCGGTCCAGGCGATGCGCAGGTCCTGTTCAAGGATGGCGCGGCAGAGCTCGCGCACATAGTTTTTGCTGACCACGAAGGTCTCGGCCCAGAAAAAAAAGTCGTTTATGCCGAAGCGCTCCCGGTCATGGACAATCTCGGCGATCACCCGCTGCACCGACCTGGTTCGCAGCCGCGCGCCGTAATAGGTATGACAGGTGCAAAAGCTGCAGTGAAAGGGGCAGCCGCGCAGCGGGGCCACCATCAGGAACCGCCGTCCCTTGAGGGGCAGCCGGTACCGATCCACATCGATCAGGTGCCAGGCGGGAAAGGGCAGGTCATCGAGATTTTCGATGAAGGGACGCGCAGGGTTACGGACAATGCCGCCCTGTTCATTCCGGTAGGTTATACCGGCAATGCCGGTCAGGTCCTTCCCTTCCGCCAAAGCCCCGGCCAGCTCTGCCACCGTCGCCTCCGGCTCATTGCGCACGATGACATCCAGACCCGGGGCGGACTGCAGGCACTCCCGGTCCAGCACGGTCACATGGGTGCCGAAAACCACCGTACGCGCGGCCGCGCCCCAGCCCCTGACGCGTGAGGCCAGCTGCAGGTCGCTCTCTAAGGACGGGGTGCCGGTGCTCCAGACGATCATTCCGGGGTTCATCCCGGCGATGGCCTGCTTCAGGTCATCGAAGCTTACCCCCTGGGCGGGACAATCGATGATGCGCACCTGATGGCCCTCCCCTTCCAGCACGGCGCCGATGGCGGCCAGGGAAAGTGGCGGCCAGAGCGTCGCCCACACTCCCTGCTCCTGGGTACACCGACCTTCCCTAATAAATTTCCTCCCGCCTCCGGCAGGAGGATTAAGCAAGAGAACTTGCATGCGACTGCATCCGGGTAGACTCCCGGCGGATAAAATGGTGCCGGGCTCGGTGATGGCGGTTGAGCAGGCGGTTGCAAAACTTTTTTTACATGCTGTTAGAAAAAAAGATACTTGACCATCGAGTAGACGTATCTGAACCAGACCTTGCGCAGGCTGATTTTTGAATACCCCATCTTGCGCACATGTTCGTGGCTGGGAACCTCAGCCATGCGGAAACCCTTCTTCAGGGTTTTGATGATCATTTCCTGCTCAATGGTGGTAATATCTTCGACCAGGCCCAGCTGTCTCATCACATCGGCGCGAATCGCGCGAAAGCCGTTCTGGCTTTCGCTCAGGCGAGCCTTAAACCTCCAGTTGATGCAGGCGGTAATGAACGAGCTGCCCATGAGACGGAAGCATTCATCGAATCCCCCGTGCAGTTCGCTTGAACCGCCGATCAGGCGCGAACCGGATACATGGTCCGCCTCGCCTTTTTTGATGGGCTCAACCAGCAGGGGGATGTCCCTGGGATCGTGCGACCCGTCGGCATCAATAAAAACAATTATATCCCCGGTCACGACGTTGAGGGAATGGCGCAGCGCCTCACCCTTGCCCTTGCGGTTGTCAAGCACCACCCTGACCCCCAGTGATTCGGCGACCTCCCGGGTCTTGTCCTGAGAGTGCCCGTCTATCACGACCACTTCATCTGCGAATGGCTTGACTCCCTGAATAATCTCCGCAACCGTATGTTCCTCATTGAGGGTGGGAATCACAACGGAAATTTTGTTCGGCGGTGAACTCACTTTGGCCTCCCCGGTATGATGTTGGTTTGAGTGCAAAAAATAGCATATTTTTAAAATATGTAAAGCGTATTCTGAACTGCGGGCGTTCTCCGCCTTTGATTTCCTCTTCATTGAAGCGAAGCGCTGAACGGCATGAGCAGGTGGTTGTAAAGGTATTTTTCTTCAGGCCGTTCCAAGTCTCCTGGGGGTGGGGCGGCGCATTGATGCAATGCCGTTAATATGCACTTGACCCTTGCCGGAGGGTAATGTTATAGTAAAAATAAACTGCATATCGATTGCGCACGAAAGGTCACGGTTTTATGGTGCACGCTGAAGGAAAAGAACCCATTGAAATACCCAAGGCCCTGCCGCTGCTGCCGGTAAGGGACATCGTCATTTTCAATCACATGTTCCTGCCTCTGTACGTGGGCAGAGAATCATCGATCAGCGCGGTTTATGAGGCATTGACCAAGGACCGGCTCATTTGCATCGCCACCCAAAAGGACCCGAACAACGACAATCCCAGTCCCGAGGATATTTACTCCACCGGCACGGTGGCAATGATCATGAAGAAGTTTAAGCTCCCCGACGGACGGGTCAAGATCCTGGTGCAGGGGCTGGTGACCGCGCTGATCAAACAATATCTGCGAACCGATCCTTGTTTTCAGGTGGCCATCGAGGAGGCGCCCGATTTCTCCGGCACCCACATCACCCCCGAGATCGAAGCGCTGATGAGAAACGTCAAGGAACAATGTGAAAAGATATTGTCGCTCAAGGGGCTCATCTCGACCGAAGTGATAGAGATCCTGGACAGCGTCAACGAACCCGGCAGGCTGGCGGATCTGGTGGCCTCGAACCTGCGCCTCAAGATAGAAGACTCACAGAAGATTCTTGAAACCCTGGACCCCTCGGACCGGCTGAAGAAGGTGAATGAACACCTCTCCAAGGAACTCGAAGTATCGACCATGCAGGCCAAGATCCAGTCCCAGGCCAAGGAGGAGATGACCAAGACCCAGCGCGAGTATTTCCTCCGCGAGCAGCTCAAGGCCATCAAGTCGGAGCTGGGGGACATTGACGAAAAGGCGGCGGAGGTGGCCGAGCTGTCGAAAAAAATCAAACAGGCGAAAATGCCCGAGGAGGTTGAAAGGGAGGCGCAAAAGCAGCTGAACCGGCTGGAGCAGATGCACGCCGACGCGGCCGAGGCATCCATCGTGCGGACCTATCTGGACTGGCTGGTGGAAATACCCTGGAGCAGGCATACCCGGGACAACCTCGACATTAAAAAGGCGAAAGAGGTGCTGGATGAGGACCATTACAACCTGGAAAAGGTCAAGGAGCGAATCCTCGAGTACCTGGCGGTGCGGAAGCTGAAAAAGAAAATGAAAGGCCCCATCCTCTGTTTTGTGGGACCCCCCGGGGTGGGCAAAACATCGCTGGGAAAGTCCATCGCCCGTGCCCTGGGCCGCAAATTTACCCGCATCTCCCTGGGCGGCATCCGTGACGAGGCGGAGATACGGGGGCACCGGCGGACTTATATCGGCGCGCTGCCCGGGAGAATCATTCAGGGCCTCAAGCAGGCGCAGAGCAACAACCCGGTTTTCATGATGGATGAGATTGACAAGGTCGGCGCCGATTTCCGCGGCGACCCCTCGGCCGCCCTGCTGGAGGTGCTTGACCCCGAGCAGAACTTCTCCTTCAGCGATCATTATCTCAACCTGCCGTTCGACCTCTCCAATGTCATGTTCATCACCACGGCCAACCTGGTCGATCCGATCCTTTCCGCCCTCAAAGACCGCATGGAAATCATCACCATCTCCGGGTACACCGATGAGGAAAAGCTGATGATCGCCAAGCAGTTTTTGATTCCACGTCAGCTTGAGGAAAACGGCATCACCAAAAAGAACCTGAAAATTGATGACAGCGCGCTGCTGGTGGCGGTTTCCCACTACACCCAGGAATCCGGCCTGCGCAATCTGGAGCGCGAGATCGCCGCCATCTGCCGGAAGGTGGCGCGGAGCCTGGCTGAAAACAACACCAAGTCGCATCACATTACGGTTGAGAACCTCCACAAGTACCTGGGGGTGCCCAAATACCTGCCTGAGGCGGAGCAGGAAATTAATCAAATCGGGGTGGCCACCGGGCTTGCCTGGACCCAGGCGGGGGGGGAGGTGCTGCACGTTGAGGCCTCGACCATGAAGGGCAAAGGGAACCTGACCCTGACCGGCCATCTGGGTGATGTGATGAAGGAATCCGCCCAGGCCGCGCTCAGTTATGCCCGCTCCAAGGCAAAGGAATTGAACATCAATGCCGATTTTCATGAAAAGCTCGATCTGCACATCCATGTTCCTGCTGGCGCCATTCCCAAGGACGGACCGTCGGCCGGGGTAACCATGGCCACGGCGGTAATCTCCTCCCTGACCAGAACGCCGGTAAAAAAGGACGTTGCCATGACCGGGGAAATAACCCTGTGCGGGCGGGTTCTTCCGGTCGGCGGTTTGAAAGAAAAGTCGCTGGGCGCCATTCGCGCGAAAATCAAGACCATCATTGTACCGGAGCGGAACAAGAAAGACCTAGAGGAAATACCCGAGAACATAAAAGATCGCCTTACCTACGTGTTTGCCCGAACCATGGGTGATGTCCTCCAGCATGCCCTGTGCAAACACAAAAAAAACGGGACGAAAAAGAACCGGTGGACATCAAAGCTCTAGGCGAATCGGGTCTGATTCAACGCATTGCCGACGCCTGGGGGGCACCCCATCCCTCGATTGTCTGCGGCATCGGCGATGACGCGGCCGCCCTCGCGCTTGCCGAGCACCACCTGCTGCTGACCACCTGTGACCTTCTGCTGGAAGATGTGCACTTTGATCTGGGGCTGACCGATGGGTACAGCCTGGGCATGAAGGCGCTGGCGGTCAACTTAAGCGATATTGCGGCGATGGGTGGAACGCCGCGCTTTTTTCTGGTATCGCTTGGTCTGCCGCCGCATCTCCCGCTGCAGTTTGTTGACGACTTCTACCGCGGCCTGATGATTCGGGCGGAGGAATTCGATGTGCGCCTGGCCGGCGGCGACACCAATGCCTCACCCCGGCAACTGGTTATTGACCTGACCGTCGTGGGAGAGATGCTGCCCGACCGGCTGGTCCGGCGAAGCGGCGCCCGCGGCGGCGATTCCATCTGGGTAACCGGAACGCTGGGCGACGCCGCCCTGGGCTTATCGTTGCTCCGGCGGGAGCGGCACCGCCTGCCGCTTACCGACTTCACCTCCCTGGCGATGCGCCATCTGTCGCCCCGGCCCCGCGTCCGGGAAGGACGGATGCTGGCGGATCATAAAATCGCCTCATCGATGATCGACATCAGCGACGGATTGCTGGCGGACCTGTCGCGCGTGCTTGCCGCAAGCGGCAGGGGTGCGACCGTTTCCCTTGCCGATCTGCCGCTTTCGAAAGATTTCCTGCGCTGTACGCTTCCCGGCGACGAGCGCAAGATTGATTACGCCCTCTCCGGCGGTGAGGACTATGAGCTTCTTTTCACCGTGGCGCAGGGCCGGGAAGAAGAGCTGCTGCGCCTGGCCGGGGGTTTTTCAGTCCCGGTTACCCGGATCGGCGAAATCACCGATACCGGGAATCTGGCGGTGCTCGATGTGGAGCGCCGGCCGTATGACATCGCCAGGTTGGGCTACGACCATTTTTCGTCACCGTGACCTATGCAACCTGATGATATAAGAAAAGTGCTTGATTCGGTAAGGCGGCGAACCGTTTCTGTCGAGGCGGCGCTGGCAAAGCTGAAAAGCCTGCCCTTTGAAAACATCGGCTTCGCCACCCTGGATCATCACCGCACCCTGCGCAAGGGCTTTCCCGAGGCCATCTGGGGCGAGGGCAAAACCGCTCCCCAGATCATCGCCATTATTAGAAACATGCTGCGCCGCAAGCACCCCATTCTGGTGACCCGGGTTGACCCGGCGAAGGCGGCCCGGGTCAAAAAAGCCCTGCCCGCCCTTACCTATCACCCCGCCTCCCGCCTCCTCACCTTGCAGCCGGGCAAATCGGCGAAACGGGGTCGGGGGACCATCCTGGTGGTATCCGCGGGCACCTCCGATATTCCGGTGGCGGAGGAGGCGCTGGTTACCGCCTCGCTGATGGGCAATGAGGCAGACCATCTCTATGACGTGGGGGTGGCCGGCATCCATCGGCTGATGGAGCAAAAGGAGAAGCTTTTTTCCGCCTCCGTGCTCATCGTGGTCGCCGGCATGGAGGGAGCCCTGCCCAGCGTGGTCGGCGGAATGGTGGAAAAACCGGTGATCGCGGTGCCCACCAGCACGGGATACGGCACGGGGTTCGGCGGCATCGCCGCCCTGCTATCAATGCTCAATTCCTGCGCCTCAGGGATCGCGGTGGTAAACATCGACAACGGTTTTGGCGCGGGGTATATAGCCGGCCTCATCAATCGGCGCTAGCGGGCTGTTGCACCACGCCCGGCGGCCGCGCTACGCCCCTGCAAGGGGAGTAGCGACAAATGACACAAACGCGCGATGCCGGGGCCGGATCGTAAAACCGCTAAACCGATTGCTGTGAAGCCGGTCATGAATGGCGGTGGTGCAAAGGGGTATCCGTGTCCCCTCCCCCCTTTAGCCTTTGAACAGCCTGAGGAAAACCACTTTTTCAACAATCTGCCGGGTACCTCTATGAAGATCGCTTATGTTGACTGCTTCTCGGGCGTGAGCGGGGATATGCTGCTGGGCGCCATGCTGCACGCCGGGGTTCCGGAAAACCTGCTCCGGCGGGAACTGAAGCGGCTGAAACTGGGCCGGTATCGTCTGGATGTGCGCCCCGTGCAGAAAATGCATCTGGCCGGCTGCCGGATCACCGTCGAGACCGCGGCGCACCACCATGCCCACCGCACCTTTTCCGACATTCGGCGCCTGATACGCGAAAGCGCCCTCTCCCCCAGGGTACGGGAATTGAGCATTTCCGTTTTCCGCCGGCTCGCGGCGGTCGAGGCGGATATCCACCGGACCACGCCGTCACGGGTGCACTTTCATGAAGTCGGGGCGGTCGACTCAATCATTGACATTGTGGGAACCGCCGTCGCCATAGAGCATCTCGGCCTCGACCGGATATACGCCTCGCCCCTGCCGCTTGCCGCGGGGCTGATCAAAAGCCAGCACGGCGTCATACCCCTGCCGGCTCCGGCAAGTCTCGCCCTTGTGCGCGGGGTACCGGTATACGGCACCGCGCTTAAGGAAGAACTGGTTACGCCCACCGGCGCGGCGCTGATCACCACCCTGGCCGCCGGCTTC
>CAYWLT010000072.1:0-12007 GCA_964459295.1 uncultured Thermodesulfobacteriota bacterium | reverse complement strand
GCACCGCCGCCGCCCATCCCCACAATACCTTTAAAACCAGCCTCTTGCCGTTCACCATCCGACCCCGTCCGAGAAAATGGTTTGCCCCGTAAAAATCATATACCCATGGGATGTGCCCCGGCGGGCGGGATGACCGCGGACAAAAACGGGACGGCTGCGTCCGGATAGGAACCGGCGGGCGTGCGCATCTTTTTCATTTTCGAAGTATCCTGTGCTGCGATGCGCTTCAAATATTTCTCGGTTGCGTTTGAGCGCCCCTCCTTCCGGTAACGTCTGCCGGCGGGTGGCCGACCGGGCTGGTTAACGTTCTCTCCCTTCTTGTTTTAAAAGTTATAGGGTTCAGGGCCTAGGGTGCAGGGTAGCAATTCCCACATTGCTCTTGATTGTTCCCGTTTTGAGCTTTTGATATTTAAGTACTTATTTCGGATCTCGCACTTCGTTCTTCCGATTTAGTTTTAACCCTGTCCCCTGAACCCTGAACCCTGTCCCCTGAACCCTGAACCCTGTCCCCTGAACCCTGTACCCTCTTTATGGATAGGTGCACCAGACCTCCGTGACACAGGGCGGGCATGGATTCTTCATGCTGCCGCGCCCGAAATCTCTCTTGAGCACGATTGCGTCTTTGCCATCCACATCTCCATCACAGTCGAAGTCTCCCTTGCAGATGCTCGTGTTGGTGCAGGGATTTTTTATCTTGCCTCTGCCGAAATCTTTTTTGAGCTTGACAGCATCCATCCCGTCCACATCCCGGTCACAGTCAAAATCGGCTTCGCACTCGCAGGCATCACCCAGGTTGTTCCCGCCCGGCGGATAGCTGTCTTCCTGGGCGGTGCTGCAATAGCCGTTGCTTAGAGCGCAATCGCAATGCTCCAAGCAGCCCGTTTCCATAGTACTGCCCGTAAGGCAGACACCGCCGCCCGGCCCGTTGGGTATGCCCGGGCAGTTGTCGCCGGCATCGGGGACGCCGTCGCAATCGGCATCCCCCGGACAGCTGAAGCACTGGTCCGCCGCCTCATTGCAGAGGAATACGGACCCGCAGGTGTCGCCGGTGCCCACGCAAAAACCGCCGGAACATCGGTCGGTTTTAGTGCAGAAAAGGCCGTCGTCGCAGTTCACGGTGCCGGTCGGTGTATGGACACATTTTTCGCCGCTGCAGGTGTCATTGCTGCAGACGCTCCCCCTGGCGCAGTCCGCGTGGCTGTCACAGGTGACGGCAAAGTTGGCAAACGGGGTGGGCACCGCCAGCGCGCCCAGCACGTTGTCCCAGGGATCCACCACCAGGAGGTCCTCAAGCGTCACCCAAAAGTCCCCCGTGTCCGCCGGTGGGCAGGCGTCTTGCAGCGAGTAGCAGCCGGTTTCGTTGCAGCTACACAGTTTGTTTCGGTCATAGCGGTAGCAGCCCGCCGTACCGGCGGCGCAGCTGGTTCCCGGCTGGTAACATGCGGCGCCGCATCCGGTGCAGGCCGCTCCCCTCGTTCTGCAGGGAGACACATCGAACCCGATATTAAAGACGGTTCTCATGGTTGAGTTGGGGCTGATCGGCGTCGAGCCCCTGGGGGTAAGCACCGCGGTGGCACACCCGTTCGACAGCTCATTCACCGAGCAGTCGAACTTGGTGTTTAAATTTTCGGGCGCGGCCGAACTCACGGTGCAACCGGTCGCAATCAGGTAATCGTTTTCATCGCACACCTCGATCTGCATTCCGTTTACATATCTGGCGGGATTTTTCATCTGCACGTTTACCTGCCGGTTCATTGTCCCGATGGCCCCCGATCCGAAACCAAGGGTCAGCTCCACCTGGCGGGCGGCGCAGGTTTTGGTGTTTTCGTAACACACATTGGGAGAGGTGCAGGGATTACCCGCGTGGCTGCAGGACCCGCAGCTGCAGGTGTCGACCCCGTTGCAGAAGATGCCGTCGTCGCAGGGGGCGGTGTTGTTGAGGTGCCGGCAACTCCCGTCGGCCTCGCACCGGTCATCGGTGCAGTCGTTAGCGTCATCGCACTCGGCATCGACAAAGCAGATGCAGCGGCCCACCGCCTCGGCGCAATGCAGCCCCCGGGAGGCGCAGGGATTGCCCACATGCTCGCACACGCCGAACAGGCAGTATTCATCGCCGTTGCAGAACTTGCCGTCGTCGCAATACTCTCCCGGTCCAAAACAGGTGCACTCATCAGTCGCTTCAACACAGGTGGCATGGGGGCAGGGGCTGCCTTCGTGGATGCACGACCCGCTCCCGTTGCAGATCTCATTGCCGTTGCAGAAAAGGCCGTCATCGGCGCAAGGCGTGCCCGCCGGGTCAAAGCAGGTTTTGCCGTCCTCCTGGCAGGTTTTGCACGCGCTGCCGGGACAGGGATTGCCGGTGTGGGTGCAGGCGCCGCTGGAGCAGGCTTCCGTGCCGTTGCAGAAAAGGCCGTCCTGGCACTGGTCGGATGAGCTGCAACTGCTGAAGGTGAAGCTCCCCGAAACCGGCGTAACCGTCAGGAGGCCTCCCTGTTCATTGTACACAAGTATGTTTTTCTGGTTTATCGCCCTGCTTTGCCCGGCGGGCGCGCCGGCCGAGACATTATACCTAATGGTCATGATTGACCCGGTGCCGGCGGGAATAATGCCGCCGGGGGAATTCAGAATAAGCCTCGCGCAACCGGCAGAGAGCGGAATGACGCCACAGGTAAAGCCATCCCTGCCTCGGGCGGTGGGTTCGCACTTGAGCACATCCAGGTAATCATCGACATCGCACACCTCCACCTGCACCTTGCGCACCGGGTCTGAGGGGTTGTTCAAGCTCACCGACAATGGATTATTGTGCGACCCCCGGTAACCCGAGCCGCTTCCCACGGTAAGCGTAACCTGCGCCTGATTCAACGAAGGAAACAAAAGAAAACCGGAAATGCATAATAGCGCTTTCTTGATCATGCCGCCTCCCCTTCATTGGTTTTTCCAAGCATGCCCCTCATCCCTCATGAACCCTTCCGCGCTCCCTCCATCGAGAGCGTATGCGACACAATATAGCAGTTATTATTTCCCGGTTGGATGCCATGACTACCTGTTCCAGACAATTTTACCGTCGACCAGCTTGGTGGACGCCGGCTTGTCACACTCGATCTCGGCAACCGCCCCTTTTCCCGGCGCGATTTCATACCCGGCGGTGGAAAGGATGATCACCTTGCCGTTCTTATCGTTAAACTTGGCCAGGAAGCCCTTGGTGCGGTCGGTAGTGCGCACTTCGGTAACCTTTGCTTCGGTAACGGCAAACTGAAGCGCCCGCACCGGAACATCATTCTGCAGCTCAACTTTCGCCACACCCTTGGCGCCCGGCACCAGCTGCACCGAGGGTTCCGCCGCGGGCTTTTCCGCGTCCCCCGGAATTTTGGCCTTCTCCGCGGGCTTTACGGCGGGGGCTTTCACCGCCTTCGCAGGCTTGGCGGCGGGTTCCGCCGCCCCTGCCGATGAATAAAAATAAATGCCGGAAAGCAGTGCAATCCCGGCAACCATCAATGCCTTCGAAAAATGTCTGATCATTCCGCCACCGCCTTGCTTTAAAGGGTCATTGGTTGGAACGCTTCCCGTTGCTCCCGCGCACGATCGCTTCATCGCTCAGCCCCTCGCAATCTCCTCTTCGATATCGTACTTAATAAACGTTCAAAGTTTGATTCGGAGAAATTATTTTTTAAAAAGTGCCTACCCCTTAAGATTACCAGCCTGGCAGCAGGCGGTACGCCCGCTGCCAGGCTGGGGTTGGTTGTTAATTGCCGGCGATCAAAACTCGCTTAGAAAATCCGGCCGAACGAGCAGTAATCGCAGCAGTTCATCTTGCCCAGGGCCTTGTCGATCATGACCAGCACATCAAAGATATCGATGTCGCCGTCACCCTGGCAATTGGGTGTCCCCGGAGGATTTCCGCAATAAGGCGGCATGCCGTTGGGAACATCGCCGTTGAACAACTGACAATCGGTTGCCACCTGCAGGCCGAGGATGATATCAACCGCTTCGAGGATGTCAAAGAGGTCGATCACGCCGTCACCGCAGCAGGTCTTGGCGCCGCAGGTACCGCCGATGCAGTCCTGAGGATAAATATCGCCGCAGGTCCTGAAGCAGACTTCGCCCGGGCTGGGGCAGGGGCACAGGTCTTCGTTGAACTGATCGGACACCTTGATGTTGATCGGGCAGAGGTCAATGCAGGCGTCCTCGCCGCACACCCCATTAAGTTCCGGTCCGGCTTCATACACCACCTGGGCAATGGCGCCCCGGCCCTGGGTGATCACCGCCGCCGGGTTGGTGGAGTACAGAACCACGCGGCAGGTACCGTTCGACTGCTCATTGGCCGAACAGGTGAACTGGAGGGCGCGATCCGGATCGATCACGCACTCGGTGCAGACCAGGTTGTCATCGCCGGAGCATGCCGCGATGTCCAGGGAGATGGCGCGGACTGAGTGATTCAGATTGGTCAGGTTGATATCAACCGTCGCCGACTGGGAGTTGGGCTCGATGGTGGTCTCGCCGATGTCCACGATCACCTTGCCCACTTCGATCTCAACCGAGTCGCTGCTCGCGCAGGAACCGTCCGCAACCGTGACCGTAAAGGTAGCGGTCTTTTCCAGATCGGCGCAGATATTGCCGACAATCAGTCTCCAGCAGCAGTCGTCGATCTGGGTGATGGTCCCCAGCCCGGAGGGAGTGATTGTCCAGGTCAGGTCTGCCGGATCGAAGTTTTTATCATCGGAGCACACGGTAAAGTCGATGATGTCGCCGCAGGTTGCGGCAAGACCGCGTCTGCCCGGCCGGTTGTACGCCGGATCATCGATCGCTTCGCCGGGGCATTCCCTGCCGAGCGCTATCACCGTGCTGCAAAGGCTGCCGCCGGCGATGGTTATATCGCGGGTGCAGACCACCGGATCACCGGTATTGATGTCGGTGTTGGCGGTGTCGGTCGCGGTAATGGTGCAGGAGTCAGTCGCTGTGGTCGGCGGCACGGTTACCAGGCCGGTCGTCGCATTAATGGTGGCTCCCGAGCTGCCGGTGCAGGTCATCGCATAATTATACACCGGCGGGTTCACACACTGCGTATCGCCGGAAGCGGTGTACTGCTGGGTCACCGGATTCAGCGCATCGCCCTCAATTGTCGCATCTCCGGCAATGCTGCACTCGCAGGGATCGCCCATAACATTAACGGCAACACAGTCTCCATCGATCCAGGGATCCCGCTCGATTTCGTTAACCCAGGTGGCAAACTCGGGAATCGTGTCAACGCAAAGGTTGGCGGTCCCGGGCTCCTTACCACAGATAGTCAGCTTGCAAATTATGATATTGTCCGACACCGGAACGCCCGCGCCCAGGTTAACGGCCGGAACATAGACGGAGCCCGGATACCCTTCGATATCGAAAATCACCAACACGGGTTGGTCAAATTGGTTTCCGACGGCCGCAGAGCAATCACACGCGGTGACGCCTGCCTTATCCGGGTTGTCGTTCTCCAACCAGAAACCGCCTGACACAAACGGTTCTTCACCACAGCCGGTTGCGTCCAGGCTTACCACTCTATCCTCACAGGCGGTACCCACCAGGGTCATGTTATCGTCGCCCATGTTATACACACCGGGCAGCGCAAAGGCCTGCCCCGCGGTCATGGCGACAGCCATCGCAAACAGAACTATTATAAGCTTTTTCATTCTCACACCTCCTCAATGTATGTTGCTTTCCGGCCGAAGGCCCCAAGCCCTCCCGGCCACACCTCCAAACTTCTGAAACCCTGTTACAGCTTCAACACTTCCTTTTCTCCGTCGAGCTATTTTGATCATCACCTCCTTCCGGTCAAAAAGCAACTCAATCTCCTGATTGCTCGGGTTTGGCCCCGCCCGCTCTCGCGCACAAGAACGGGCGGGGGCAAAGATTATCAATTAATATAACCAGCCGGCATTCGGACACGGATCCGACTTTGCGCCTCTTCCCATGTCGGTCTTGAATTTTTTAGCATCGACGCCGTCCACGTCAAGGTCATTGTCAAAATTACCTTCGCACCAGGTAAGTGCCGTGGCGGTATCCATGTCTGCCAGGTTGCCGTTTCCGTTGGGAACCACGTCGGAAATGTTGAAGTATTGATTAAAGGGTGGGATTCCCGTATAGTCGGCCAGGTCATCCCTATCGGTAAAGGCGTCATCGGTCCACACGCTCAACTGCCACTTGGCATCCAATAGATTGTCCAAGGCTTTAGAGAGGTTAAATTGTTGCTTCCCGACCCCGGGCGTTACTGCATGCGCCTTCAGCAGAATCATGGCCCAGGGCAAGGTGTAGGCCCTTTTGGTGGTCCCCGCCTTTGTCACCGATGGATCAAGATAACCCCTCAAGACGCCCACGGTATCGGTTCCTGCTGCCATTGACAATGCAAAATACTCACCCTGAAGCCGTTCATGGCTGGATATGGCACATTGGGAATCCGGCCCCTGATCTCGGTTCATGATATAGACCCCCACGTCGGTACCCGCGGTCTTTTTCCCCTGAGTATTTAAGGGAGGTACCGGAACGCCGGTCATGGTTGCAGTTCCGCCCGTTCCAGTGCTGTTGTCGACATCGGCTTCAAATATCACGATGCCGCCGATGTCGGGTGTGGCGGTATAAGAAACTTTCAGCACCAGCTGTCCATCCGTCCTTTTCTCCACTTCAGCCTGCGCCCCGGTTATATCG
The DNA here is from genome assembly GCA_964459295.1 of uncultured Thermodesulfobacteriota bacterium. GTDB lineage: Bacteria > Desulfobacterota > WTBG01 > WTBG01 > WTBG01 > CAZWCD01. The sequence continues at coordinate 5,329 of CAYWLT010000072.1, read as the reverse complement.
GTGGTACCGGTGCCAATCGTGTCTCCGGTAGGATCGATCACGATGGCTGCCGATGACATGCCGACGAAACCGAGAACCAGCGCCAAGCCGAGAAAGCATGCAAGATATTTTCTCATTTCTTCTCCTCCATTTCTTTGCTTACCATAGATATTTGGTCATTGAAACTCTGAGAACTATTCTACCGAAATCGCGATTTCTTGCCTACTACTACTGTTGCTGCTGCTGCTTTACTTGCAAACACCGTCTTCCTTTGTATCGCTGCCGGCATCACCCCCTTCCATCCTTGCCCCCCTTCCTCTTTAGCCGCATACAAAAAAACGGGTTGCTTTTCTCAATGTCTTTACCCTGCAACCCGACTTCCCCTGAGGGGCTCGTGGCTTTGCGTCCCCCGGTTGCCCGGGGTTTGCCCTTTCGATTATACACGCCGCCGCACCGTTCGGCTCGGACTCACTTTCCCCTATTATATTTTGGGAACACCGTCAACAAAAAAACCGGCGCTGTATCTGAAAAGGTTACGTGCCGGGAACGACACTTCGCCCTTTCACATAATGCCCCGGTTTTATAATGCGACTTCCTGAAGATGGCCAGCATCAAATACACCCCCGCAACTACAATGAAGCCACCATCACCAAAGATTGACATGCGATTTTCTCGCCTGCGCATTACATTACATTATTCAAATCTTGTCAAGTGTTTTTTTGAGAACAGAACTTATTCGCATTACAAAATTATCATCCGGGAAAAACAGCGCCCCGCCAATGGAAGATGCATCGGATATTTACGGTTGACGGCACCTTGCATAAAGGCACTCTCTGTTTTTCCATGTATAATTTCTTTTATGCACTATTTAACCACAACACTTAAATTATGTCAAGTATTTTTTCCATATTTCTATATCATATTCAGCCTGAATGCCATGATAAAACCACATATAGCGACGAATATTGCTTTTTAAGCCACCGTTATTTTTCGACATTTTTCCCCGGTGGCGGCTTCTTCCTCAAAACACCATCCAGCGCCCTGCATGGTAAAGAGGTATAGGCGTTTAAAAAATCTTATGCGTCACCGGCAATCAATCCTTGTTAAAAATTAATTTTCTGTGCTATATATCGCGCATGCATCATGATCTCGTATTGGTCAATCCGCCCATCACGCTGGAGGAGCGCTACGGCAGCTTCGCGTCCGTCGGCAGCCTGGCGCCTCCCCTGGGACTCTGTTATCTCGCATCTTCAGCCAGAAAGCACGGATACACGGTTCAGATCATCGATGCCCCCGCGCTGAAGCTTGACCTTGCCCGCACCCTTGCCGGGATAACGCGCGCCGGTGCCGAAGTCATCGGCATCACCGCGTCCACCGTTTCACTCAACCGGGCGCTCGAGCTGGCAAAGGCGGTCAGGCGGGCGGGAATAAAGGAACCCCTGATTATCGGCGGACCCCACGTCTCTTCACTGCCCAGGGAGACGCTGCAGGAATGCCCGGAATTCGACCTCGGGGTGATCAGCGAGGGCGAATACACGATATGCGACATTCTCTCCGCCCTGAAGTCGGGAGGCAGCCTCCGGGATATCCCGGGCATCGCGCACCGGGACGGGACGGAAATCATGCTTTCGCCCCGCCGGGACAACATCGCGAACCTGGACGCGCTTCCCTTCCCCGCATGGGACCTTCTCCCCGACCTGGCAAAACATTACAAGCCGTCACCGCACAGCTACCGACGGCTTCCTTCCTCATCCCTGATGAGCTCGCGGGGATGCAACGGCACCTGCACCTTCTGCGCGCGGCCCTTCATGGGTGAAAAATACCGGGCGCACAGCGCCGAATACACGGTTGCCATGGTGGACCACCTGGTCAAGGTGTACGGTATAAAGGACATCATGTTCTATGACGACAATTTCCTGCTGGACAAGAAACGGGTCATCGCCATTTGCGAGGCGCTCCTGAAAAAGGATTATGTGATCAGCTGGTCCTGCCTGGGCCGGCCGGAAATTACATCGGTGGAGCTTTTCGGACTGATCAGGAGGGCGGGATGCTGGCAGATCGCCTACGGGGTGGAAAGCGGGGACCAGCGCATACTCGACACGATAAAGAAAAGGGTGACCCTGGAACGGCTGTCCGAGGTGATCCGCAAGACCAATGAGGCAGGCATCCACTCCCGCGGCTACCTCATGATCGGATGCCCCGGCGAAACCGCCGAATCCATTGAAAAGACCACCCGCTTTACCCGGGAGAGCGGGCTCAAGGATTTCCACGTCACCTTCTGCACGCCCATGCCCGGCGCCGAGCTTTTCGACACCGCCCAACAGTACGGCAGCTTCGAGCGTGACTGGAAGAAGCTGGGGTTCTGGGACCCCGTCTTCATCCCCCGCGGCATGACCCGGGAGCAGCTCATCGAAGCCCACCGGCGCATGTACCGGAAATTTTACCTGCGGCCGCGCACCTTTTTTCGCTACGTGGCGAAATTACTGTTTACCAATCCCCGCGGCATTGTCGATACGGCCAAGGCGGGGTTCTACGTGGCCAAGTACGCCCTGGGAGGCTACATCAGGAAGAGGTTAACTTAAGGGTCACATTTTAATCCCCAGCCGAAGATATTGGAAATTTCGGCAGGAGCGCCTTCAGGCGCGATGCATCCACGGCTGAAAGCCGCTCCTGCCGGTTATAAAAAACCACATGGATTCCCCGATCAAGTCGGGGAATGACAAGAAAATGAATAATTAGAGGTTCCCTTAATAATTAAGAGCTGACCCCGAAGGTTTGCATGCACGTTGTGTTTATATCCTCAGCCTGTGAAACGCTCGCCATCGAGTACCTGTCCGCCGTCATCAAAAGGGCCGGCCACCGCTGCTCGCTCTGCTTCGATCCCCAGCTCTTTGACGACACCTTCCTCAAAAACCGGCCGCTCAAGCGGCTCTTTGATTATTCCGAAGACATCATCGAAGAGCTCAAGGCGCATGCCCCCGACCTGATCGCCTTCTCGGTGGTGTCGGACAATTACCCCTGGGCGGTCGCGCTCGCCGACAAAATAAAGCGGGCAATGGATGTGCCCATCGTCTTCGGCGGGGTGCATCCGACCTCGGTGCCGGAATACGTGATGCAGCAGCCTTCGGTGGATTACCTGGTGGTGGGCGAGGGCGAAGAGGCCTTGGTCGAGCTGGTCGACAATCTCAAGCAGCCCGCCGCCTGCCGGAACATCCCCAATGTCTGGGCGAGGAGCGGCGGCGAGATCATACATAATGATGTGAGGCCGCTCCTGCAGAACCTGGACGCGCTTCCCTTCCCCGACAAACAGATCTTCCTCGACAAGATTCCCTGGCTGAGCGACGGCTACATCACCATCACCAGCCGGGGGTGCGTCAACAAGTGCACCTTCTGCAACAACTCCCTCTACAAGGACACCATCTACCGCGGCAAGGGGCCGTTCTTCCGGCGCAGGGGCGCCGACCGGGTGCTCGAGGAGCTGATCGAGGCGCGCCGGCGTTATCCTTACAAAACCGTTCACTTCTGGGACGAGATATTCATCAGCGACAAGGAGTGGCTTGCCCGCTTTCTGAACGGCTACAAGAGAGAGATCGGGGTGCCCTTCACCTGCTGTATCCACGTCAACTTCATCGATGAGGAAACGGTGGCGCGGCTCAAGGACGCGGGCTGCTGGCAGGCGATCATGGGCGTCCAGTCGCTGGACGAGGAGCTGAAAAAAAAGGTGCTCAACCGCCGGGAAACCAACCGGCAGGTACAAAAGAGCATAGCGCTGCTGAAAGAGGCGGGCATACTCACCATCTGCGAAAACATGCTCGGCCTCCCCACCCAGACCGAGGACGACCTGATCCACATGCTCAACTTCTACAATCAAACCCGGCCCAACCGCCTGAGCCTCTACTTCATCCGCTACTACCCCAGGACCGGGATCATCGAGAGCGCGCTTCAAGAGGGCATCCTCACCGCTGACGACGTGGAAGCGATAAACCGGGGCCTCAACGCCCGCTCCTTCATCCAGGGCGGCACCATCCGAAAGCTCAACTTCGCCCGGATACAGGCCTTCCTGACCCTGGTTCCGGTGCTTCCCTCATGGCTCAACCGCTTCCTGATCCGCATCCGGTTTTACCGCATCATGCCCAACCTGGGCATGCTCACCCACAGCATCGCCCGCCTGCTGGACCGGCACAAGGAGTTTGACGTGGACGCCTTCCAGTTCAAGATGCGCTATAAAATCTTCATGCTCCGGAAGCTGGGCCGAATGATAAATCATCTTTTCCGCATCCCGCGCGCCTCCGACAAGAAGGCCCCCGCCGCAAAGACGCTGCCATGAAGATACTTCTCATCTCCCTGCTGCCCACCACGGAAAACTTCGGCATCAAATACCTTCACGCGTATCTGCTGCAGCAGGGCCATCAGTCCGCGGTCCTTTTCATCCCGCGCCATGAGGCCGCGATCATCCCGCCTTTGAAGACCATGATCGATTCGTTTCACCCGGACCTCATCGGCTGCGGCATGATGAGCTACGAAGCCCCCTTCGCCTCGTATCTCGGCAGGCGGATCAAGGAGCACGCCCCCCGGACGCCGCTCATGGCGGGCGGGATTCATCCAACGGTGGCGCCGGAGGAGTGCCTGGCATACGCCGACATGGCGTCAATCGGGGAGAGCGAGGACGCGGTCCTGGAGGCGGTTGAGCATATAGCGGCCGGCAAGGACCCGAGCGGGATCCGGAATCTCGCTTTTAAAGACGGGGAAGCGGTGCGAAAAAATCCCCTGCGGCCCCTCATTGAAGATCTGGACCGGCTTCCCTTCCCGACCCATTTCCCGGCGCATTCCCATGTGTATCACGGCGGGAAAATCCTGCCCATGGACGCAACCCTCTTCAGAAAGTACACCCGGTACGACGGCAAGGCGTACAACGTCATCTCATCCCGGGGCTGCCCCTTCTCCTGCTCCTACTGCTGCAACTCCTTTCTCTCCCGGCTCTACGGGAGCCAAAACATCCGCAAGCGGAGCCCCCATAACGTAATCGCGGAGCTGCGCGAGGCGGTCGAGGCCTTTCCCGACATCATCCTGGTGAACATCCACGACGACTGCTTTCTCGCCCACTCGGCGGAGTGGCATCAGGAATTTGCAAGGGACTATAAAAGATGGATCGACCGCCCCTTCATCGTCCGCTCCACCCCGCTGCACCTCACCGAGGAGAAGGTGCGGATGCTGAAGGGCGCGGGCCTTGCCTGGGTGACCATGGGCCTGCAGTCGGGAAGCGAAAGGATCAACCGGGAGGTGTACCGCCGGCAGGTGTCAAACCGGAAATTCCTGGAGGCGACGGCGCTGGCGAAGAAGTACGGCGTCA
>CAYWLT010000071.1:0-12053 GCA_964459295.1 uncultured Thermodesulfobacteriota bacterium | reverse complement strand
CATTCCATGCGTTCGGCGTAAGTGACGAAGTAGGGGGAGAGATAGCCGCGGTCAAACTGCATACCCTCGACGATTTCCAGATTGGTGTCCATCCCCTTGGCCTCTTCCACGGTGATGACCCCTTCCTTCCCAACCTTGTCCATGGCCTCGGCAATGATATTTCCGATGGTCTCGTCATTGTTTGCCGAGATGGTGCCGACCTGGGCGATTTCCTTCTGGGTCTCGGTTTTCTTGCTCATTTTTTTGAGATCGTCCACCACCACGCCAACCGCCTTGTCAATTCCCCTTTTGATTTCCATGGGGTTGTTGCCGGCGGTTACCAGTTTGATCCCTTCGCGGTAGATGGCCTGCGCCAGAACCGTCGCCGTGGTTGTGCCGTCGCCGGCGACGTCGCTGGTTTTGCTGGCGACTTCCTTCACCATCTGTGCGCCCATGTTCTCAAACTTGTCTTCAAGCTCTATTTCCTTGGCGACGGTGACGCCGTCTTTGGTGATGGTGGGCGATCCAAAGCTCTTTTCCAGGATAACATTTCTTCCCTTGGGGCCAAGGGTTGCCCTGACCGCCTCGGCCAGGGTGTTGATCCCGCGCAAAATCGCACTGCGTCCGTCCTGATCGTATTTAATCTCTTTAGCCATGTGCTGATTCCTCCTTAAGTGGTGTGGTTATCTTTCTATAATGCCCAGAATGTCGTCTTCGCGCATGATGAGATGTTCAACGCCGTCGATCTTAACCTCGGTGCCGGAATATTTGCCGAAAAGAACCCGGTCACCCTTCTTCACTTCGGGAACCTGTTTGGTTCCGTTTTCCAGCACCTTCCCCGAGCCCACGGCTATGACCTCGCCTTCCATGGGTTTCTCTTTTGCGGTGTCAGGTATAATGATGCCCCCTTGAGTTTTTTCTTCTTCTTCAACTCTTTTAACAATAATCCGGTCCTGTAATGGTCTGATTTTCATCGTTATTTGACCTCCTTGGGTGTGATAGTTGGAATTGCCTGTTTTTCTTGCGAAAATCTTACGTTCTGACTATTAACGCTTCTTACCTCCCCTGCACCTAAGTTGATATATTCCTTTCTCTGCCGAGAAATTAGCACTCACCAAAGAAGAGTGCTAACAATTGTATAGCTTTTACGGTTTTAGGCAATACCGGAAATATGGAATATTTTGATTTATTTGGATGATTTTGGGAAATTAATGGACAAAATATCTATTTTATAGATTTTTTCAGCATTTTAATTTTATTTTCTTATAGATTCGTTTTCAAAATGTTCAAACTATAAAAGCTGTTTTCCCATTGTCAAGGGGGTTGCAGAAAAAAATCTTCAAATGGGGTGGGCAAAACATCACGGGAAGAGGGTTTTACTGTTGCTGTTTGCCCGTTTTGTGATAGTTTAAATAAGGTGGAGGGACGCGCTCCGTCGCGTCCGATTATATCGTGGCCATGGCGGGTATGGCCCTCAATGCATTATGTCAGTGTTGGACAACGATTAGTTGAGCGAGGTTTGCATGGCTGTCGTCACCATGGACGCGCGAATTCGCGGAATGTTGGAGCGCGATGAAGAGCAAAGGCTTTCGCCTCATGCGACGCTCAGCTCCCGAACCCGGGGCAGGCTGAAGGAAGAAAAGGCCTGCGAACTCCGACCGGCCTTCCAGCATGACCGGGACAAGATTCTTCATTCCAAGTCATTCAGGCGCTTGAAGCACAAGACCCAGGTTTTCCTTGCCCCCGGTGGCGATCATTACCGCACCCGGCTTACCCATACCCTGGAGGTTTCCCAGATTGCCCGTACCATTGCCAGATCGCTCAGGCTGAATGAAGACCTGACCGAGGCCATAGCATTGGGTCATGACCTTGGACACACCTCGTTCGGCCACGCGGGCGAGGCCGTGCTCAACGAAATTGTGCCGGGCGGTTTCCGGCATCCCGAGCAGAGCCTGAGGGTGGTGGATAATTTGGAGAAAGAGGGCAGGGGCTTAAATCTGACCTGTGAGGTGCGGGACGGAATACTCAAGCATTCAAAAGGAGAAGGAGATATTATCTCCGACGACCCGCAATCGATGCCCACGACCCTGGAGGGGAGGGTGGTGCGGGTTGCGGACATCATTGCCTATGTCAATCATGACATTGATGATGCCATTCGTGCGGGGGTTATCACGCACGATAATCTGCCCCGGGAGTGCATTGCCTTTCTCGGCGACTCTCAGAGCAGCCGCATCGACGCGATGGTAAAGGACGTGGTGACTACCGGCCTCAAGGAAGACGGCCGGCGCATTGGGTTGAGCAAACCTTTCATGGAAGCGACGATGCATCTGCGGGCATTCCTGTATCGTGAGGTATATTTTGCCCCGGTGGTATATTCCAATTTTATCAAGGCCTCAAAAATATTAAAGGAGCTGTATGCTTATTTTTTGGAAAACGAGGCGCAATTCGTACAGGCGTCGGGTATGGCAAACCGGGCGGAACCACTGGCACGGCGTGTCTGCGATTTTGTGGCGGGCATGACCGATCGCTATGCTTTCAATTTTTATCAAAAATTATTTCTCCCCCAGCCCTGGCTGATTATGTAAATTATGCTTGCAACTTTTTTTCAGGCTGGTCAAAAACATCCAGATGCAAGACACGCGAAATTCTGAGGAATGAGGCGTACTTTTCAGGTACGCTGCAATGACCAAGGATGAGCGTAACGCAGCAGATGGGTGTTTTTCACCACCCTGCTAGAGCAGGGGAAGGCTGACGCGGTAGGCATAGCGCCCGCGCCCAATGACCATAAAGAGGGATGAGGCATTACGGTAACGTATGAGCGCCTCGTAAAACTGCTTTTCCGATTTAATTTCCCTGTCGCCGATCTGGAAGATGACGTCGCCGGGACTTACCCCGATCTGGCCTGCAGGACCGCCGGGGTCCACCCGGGTGACGCGCACCCCGCCCTGCGCATATACTTTTGCATCAATTCCCAGCAATTCGCCGCCGAGTTTGGAAGCCCGCTCCAATGAATACTCCGTCGTCACCAGGGATACGGTCTTTTCCTGTCCCTGACGGGATACCTTTAGTTTGATGGTCTCCCCCGCAATGAGGCCCTGACTGCAGATGGCGAATTCCCTGCGGTCGTTTATGGTCCTTCCGTTTATTTCCAGAATAATGTCGCCCGGGACCAGGGGTCCGGAGGCCGGGCTTTGGGCCTCGACTTTAAAAATGACCACTCCCTTGGTACCGCCGTAATCCGGGGACCGCCTGATCTCCCCGGCAAGGTCTTTTACCCTGATGCCCGTATATGCAGGATGGACTACCCCGTATGCCAGCAGGTCTTTGGCGATGAGAAGCACTTTGTCGATGGGTATGGCGAAACCGATTCCCTGGCCCTCCTGGTAGATGGCGGTATTGATGCCGATGATCTCACCATTCAGGTTGACCAGCGGCCCGCCCGAATTGCCGGGGTTGATGGCGGCATCGGTTTGGATAAAGTTTTCGTAGATCCGGCTTTCCGTCTTAAGCGAACGGTTGACGGCGGATATAACCCCGGTAGTTACCGTGTGTGAGAGCCCGAACGGGTTTCCGATGGCAACCACCGTCTCTCCCGGCATCAAATCCGAGGAGGTTCCGGTCGGAATAAAGGGAAGCTTTTCATCAGTCGCGAGCTTGAGCACGGCAATGTCAAAATCCTCGTCCGCACCAATGACCTTGGCGGTGAAGATCCGGTTGTCCGCCAGGGTGACCGCAATATTGGTGGCCCGGGTAATGACGTGCTCGTTGGTGACCACATGCCCTTCAGGATCGATGATGAACCCGGAACCGAGCGAGGTGCGGGCGCGCTGCGCCGGCGCCGTCTCAAAAAAGTCCCGAAAAAAACTGTCGGCGAAGGGATCCATCCGGCTGAAGGGGTTGGTCCGAATGATCTCTTCAGTGGAGATATTCACCACCCCCGGCGAAACCTTTTGTACTGCCTTGACCATCGGGGTCATACGCGGGCTGTCGGGTTGTGCGTTCAGGGAAGAACAGGGAAAAAGCATGCAGGCCAGGACCATCAGATAGCGGTATGGGTTTTTCACGGTGCGGCCTTCCTCTGTGGTGTGGATTTTGCGTTAATTTTATCAGGGGCAATTAACTCCACCGCTATGGCAAACTGCCTGATATGATCAAACGAAGGATGTTCAATCGACGCGCGCGGTGTCTTACGGGGGTGGGGCCGCTGCGCGACCTTTGGCGAGTATGCTTTTTAGAAAATGACCGGTGTAGGTCTGCCGGCATTGCGCGACTTCTTCCGGCGAGCCGGTCGCAACCACCTCCCCCCCGCTGTCGCCTCCTTCCGGGCCAAGATCGATGATGTAATCGGCTGTTTTGATGACTTCCATGTTGTGCTCAATGACAATGACCGTGTTGCCTTTCTCGGTGAGCTTATTGAGCACCTCCAGCAGCCTGTGAATATCGGCGAAGTGAAGCCCGGTGGTCCGCTCATCAAGAATATACAGTGTCCTCCCGGTGCTGGTCCGGCTCAGCTCCTTGGAGAGTTTGATCCGCTGCGCTTCCCCGCCGGACAGGGTGGTTGCCGGCTGTCCCAGGGTAATGTAGCCCAGGCCGACATCGATGAGCGTCTGCAGCTTGGATCTGATGGGCGGGATATTTTCAAAGAATGCAAAGGCCTGGTTGACGGTCATGTCCAGCACCTCGGCGATGTTTTTTCCCTTATACTGAATTTCCAGGGTTTCCCGGTTGTATCGCTTTCCCTTGCAGGCCTCGCAGGTAACGTGGACATCGGGGAGAAAGTGCATTTCAATCCTGATGAGACCGTCGCCGCAGCAAGTCTCGCATCGTCCCCCTTTGACGTTGAAGCTGTACCGGCCGGCTTTGTAGCCGCACGCCCGGGATTCGGGGAGACGGGCGAAAATATCCCGGATGTGGGTGAAGGTACCGGTGTAGGTGGCGGGATTGGAGCGGGGAGTGCGCCCGATGGGGCTCTGATCAATGTCAATGACCTTGTCAATGTAGGTCAGCCCCTCAATGTCCTCCACCTTGCCGGCCCTCTCTTTGGCGTGGTAAAGGCGCTGCGCCAGCGCCCGGTAGAGGGTATCAATAATGAGGGTGCTCTTGCCGGAGCCGGAAACTCCGGTGACGCAGGTAAACAGCCCCAGCGGAATCTTGACCGTAATGTTCTTCAGGTTGTTTTCGGCGGCGCCTTTGATGGTGAGGAAGCGGCCGCCCGCTTTTTTCCGGACGCGGGGTACGGGTATTTTTAGCCGCCCGGAAAGATATTTGCCGGTGAGCGATTCCCGGTCGCAAAGGATATGCTCCGGGCTGCCGCTGAACACAACTTCGCCCCCGTCGCGTCCCGCCCCGGGGCCCATGTCGATAACGTGGTCAGCGGCAAGAATGGTCTGCTCATCATGCTCCACCACCAGCGCGGTGTTGCCGAGGTCCCGCAGCCGTTTCAGTGTTTCCAGTAGCTTGACGTTATCGCGCTGGTGCAGGCCGACGCTGGGCTCATCCAGGATGTAGAGAACTCCCACCAGGCTTGATCCTATTTGGGTGGCCAGGCGGATGCGCTGTCCCTCGCCTCCGGAAAGGGTGGTTGAGGAGCGATCCAGGGTAAGGTAGTCAACCCCCACCTGCAGGAGAAAGGTGAGACGTTCATTGATCTCTTTGAGCGCGCGCTGGGCTATTTGCTTGTCACGGCTGCTCAGCTGCAGCCCGGCAAAGAAGGCGAGGGCCTCCTTGATGGACAGCCTGGCAATGTCGTATATGGAGCGGTCGATGATTTTAATGAAAAGGCTTTCCTTCCTCAGACGGGAGCCGCCACATTCGGGACAGACACTGGTGTTCATGTAGTAGCTCAGCTCCTCGCGCAGTTCGGGCGAGTCGGTTTCACGATAGCGCCGGTCCAGGTTGGGTATGACGCCCATGAATTCGCGCTGGTGCGAAAAGCGGCGGGCTCCGTCATCGTAGTAGAAATTGATCTTTTCACTGCCCGATCCGTAGAGGAGCATCCGCTGCAGAGGGGGGGGCAGATCTTTGAAGGGCGTGTAAATATCGAACCGGTAGTGCTTTGAGAGCGCGTCAAGCATCTGATGATAGTAAATTGATTTTCTCCTGGCCCAGGGAAGAATGGCGCCTTCCCGGAGCGAGAGGTGACGGTTGGGAACGATAAGCTCGGGGTCAAAATACATCTTGGTTCCCAGCCCACCGCAGGATGGACAGGCCCCGTGGGGGTTATTAAAGGAAAACATGCGGGGGGATATTTCGGGGAAGCTGATGCCGCAGTCAACGCAGGCGCTTTTTTCGCTGAAGAGCAGCTCCTGCCCGGCATTGACCTCCACCCGGGCGGTGCCGCCGGAAAGGTTGAGCGCCGTTTCCAGCGAATCGGCCAGCCGCTTTTCTATCCGTTCCTTGATCACCAGCCGGTCAATCATGACATCAATGGTATGCTTCCGGTTTTTATTGAGCTGGATATCCTCGCTCAAATCCCGGACCGCGCCGTCGACCCTGACCCTTACAAAGCCGCTTTTGCGCAGCCGGTTGAGCTCCTTGCGGTATTCGCCCTTTCTGTCCTGAATAAACGGCGCGTAGAGGATGACCCTGGATCCCGGCGGCAGTTCCATGAGCTGGTCGACCATCTGCTGAACGGTCTGGAAGGTGATTTCCCGCCCGCATTTGTAGCAGTGCGGCCTGCCGATCCGGGAAAAGAGCACGCGCAGGTAGTCGTAAATTTCGGTTACCGTGCCCACGGTGGAACGGGGATTTTTGCTCAGGCCCCTCTGCTCAATGGAGATGGCGGGCGAAAGCCCCTCGATCGATTCCACGTCCGGCTTGTCCATCTGCTCCAGAAATTGCCGGGCGTAGGCGGAAAGCGATTCAACATAGCGCCGCTGCCCTTCAGCGTAAATGGTATCAAAGGCAAGCGAGGACTTCCCCGAGCCGCTGAGCCCGGTGAGAACCACCAGCTTGTTGCGGGGAATCTCAAGGTCTATGTTCTTTAAGTTGTGCTCCCGGGCACCTCTGATGACGATGTTTTCCATAGGGTTGTTGATGGAGCCTGTCTGCAAGGCGGTGCGGCCGTAAGCCGGATACGGTTTCGCTTGTTTGCAAATGTCGAATTTTATTCCAATCAGGCTGACAATGCAAGGGAAATGCTGGAGGAGCAGGCGTGCTGAACCAGGGGCGACGAGGTTGCAATTGCGGCGGGAGCACATCGCGGCGCGCAATGCGCGACGCAAAGCCGCTCCTGCCGGGTATAACCATATATCGGATGGTAGCCGGTACATACCCGCCGGTCATTGCCTCAGCATTTCAATGGAAACGGTGAATGACTATACAAGGGGAGGGCAGGCAATGCCGGTCATGGCTTGGCAAAGCTGTCGTAGATGGCCGCCAGGTTTTGCATCAGCTCGGCTTGGGAATCCATGTCGTACCGGTTGAGCAGCAGGGTGGTGAAGCGAGATTCCTGGTGATCCATTTTCAGAAAGAACCCCACGTAGTCAACCCGGGTAAGCAGGAAGGGCACAATTTCCGGCGCAAAGCAGGTGTCGGGTCGAAAGGAAGCCATGGCGTGATTACCTCGATGAGGGTGAAGGGCTGCAGTAGTGTGCTAGACTATCGGTAGGGTAAGGAATATCTTTAATAAAAAGTTTTTTTCGCGGGCCGGCACCCGCAAAAAAACCCGCGAAGCGCCGCAGCGGCTTCGCGGGTCACGGACGCTGCTAACGCTTGCTTCCTCTCCCAATCCGCTTTATCTTTTTCTTCTTCTTTTTCTTTTTTGCTTTCTGCTGCCGGCTTATTTTCCCCATCTGTTTCCTCCTTCAGTCAACAAGGTTATGTGGTGGTTACAAGGTTTCCTCGGGCAATCAACCGGTTCAACCAAACCCTCCTTTGCGGGGAGCGCTTCCTCCGCCGTGTGCCCCGTAGCCGCCCGCCCCTCGTGCCAAGAGACCGTGTCATAATGTTATTCTGAGGCGGTAGCCGAAGAATCTCCATTTTTAACTCACTGCTTCCATGAGATTCTTCGCGGAGCCTGCCCTGAGCGAAAAACGAAGATTCCTTGCGGAGTTTATCCTGAGCGAACAACGGAGATTCTTCGCTTCGTTCAGAAGAATGACACAGTGAAGAGTTCAGAATGACAAACATGGGTGTCTTCCTCCTGGTGACACAGTTGCCGGCGCCGGGGCAGCGACATTTCTGCAATCGTTTGTTGATGCGCGGTTGCAAGCCGGTACCGGCCTGCCGCTTCAGCTATAGGTGAAAAACCAGACGGCGGCCAGGTAGAGCACGATATTGATCAGCAGAGGCTTGTCGTCAAACAGGATACGTTCCGGACTTCCGCCCTCGCTCCTCTGATGGATGAGATAGAGATAGCGAAAGATGCCGTAAAGGACAAAGGGTATGGTGTATTTTAAATTGTCCGTGTGAAATTTCGCGATGGTGTCGGCGGACATGGTATAGAGGGCGTAAGCGACAACGGTTGAAGCGGTGACAACCGAGATCATCTGGTCGAGCAGGCCGGGACTGTATTCATAGAGAATTTTGCGGTGGTGCACGGCGTTGTTCTCGAGCAGCAGGAGCTCATGCCTTCTTTTCCCGAGTGACAGGAACAGCGCCAGGAGGATGGTGCAGATAAGCAGCCATGAGGATATGGGCACGCCGATGACCTCGGCGCCGGCAATGGCCCTTAAGACGAATCCCACGGCAACCGCCAGAACGTCGATGATGACCACATGCTTCAGCAACAGGGAATAGGCGATTTGCAGGATGAAGTATCCGAGGGCGGTGAAGGCGAAAACGGTATTGAGCCGGAATGCCGCAGCCAGCGAGACGATTACCATGACCACGCCGGCGGCAGCGGCGGCCCGGGGCCTGAGCATTCCCGAGGCGAGCGGCCGGGTGGATTTTTTCGGGTGGGCCCGGTCGGCCTGAAGGTCGATCAGATCGTTGAGGATGTAAACGCTCCCCGAGAGCAGGCAGAAGATGATAAAGGCGCAGGCGACATCCCGGGTGAGGGCGAGGTTGAAAAGATTGCGGGAAAAAATGAGCGCGGCAAATACCAGCAGATTTTTCGTCCACTGCCGCGGCCGCATTGTTTTAAAGATGAGATACCAGGTGTGCGTCTGCATGGATGCTTGCCTTGTGCGAATCGTCAATGTGCCACCATCCACACCCCCGCGATAATGGAGACGAAACCGGCCACCTGGAGCAAGGTTATGGTTTCATTCAGAAAGAGCCAGGATACCGCGGTAACAATGATAATGCCCAGGCTGGTCATCAGCGGGTAGGCAATGCTCAGATTGAGCTTGGCCAGCACGTAGCAGTAGGCAACCAGCGCCAGGCCGAAGGAGAGCAGGCCCAGGAACAGCACCGGGTTCATGAGAGACCGCGTCATCATGGTGAGCATATCGCCGGTTTCCCCCTGCCGGCGCATGGCGACTTTCATAAGAATGTTGGCCAGCGCATTGAGCGAGATGGCCATGGATAAGACTATGTACGTTTTCATGAGGGCGCTCCGGGAGACGGTCAGTAGAGAGGCGCGGCACGTTCAGGATAGTAATATAATTTCCTCGCTGATAGCAAGTGTTTTTTAGTGCGCTGGCGCATTCCGGTCTGGCGGTAAGCGGCGCCGGCGGTCAAGCCGGGCTCTATTTCTCCGGTCTGGATGGTGGTGTCGGCACTGAGAAACCGACGCCGCTCATGGTCATATCGGCAGTTTGTAATCAGCATCCCGGTTATGGTATCCACAATCCATCCTCCTGCCGGTTAGTGTCCCTTGCAGGGATGGTTGAAACCCCTCGCCTTCCGGCGAAGCACATTTTTAATTGTCGCTCAGCGACTTGTAATGCGGTTTGTTGTAACCGGTCATTCTGCGGCTTGACCGCAGAATCCAGGAATTTGTCTACATGGCGGATGCTGCGATCATGTCGCAAAAAAATGACAAAAGGGCATATTAAAATCAAGGTCATTATTACAAGGCGGAACATTTTTTTAAATCGGGCTTGACTAAAAAAAATGAATTTGCTAGCTTCATGCCCTGTTGCGTTCATGTGACAATCGATACGGGGGGAAGGCATTCTATCATGGATATGAATCGTTGTAGAATGCTTTTTTAAGGGTTTGAACGGGGGAAGCCCGCGTGACGTGGGTTAGCTTAGGGGTCGAAGCCATGAGTGTCAGGATACAGATAATCGATGCTAAAGAAGCCGATTATACCCAGATAATACAATGCTTAAAGGAAAACGGGCATCAGGTTTCCTTTGTTTCTTCGTGGAAAAAGGCGCTGAAGAGTTTCAAGCGGGAAAAGCCGGACATGGTTTTGATTTCGCCGGGTTTGCCGGAACTAAATGGCGTGGCAACATTCGCCAGAGTCAAAAAGAACGACGGAGGTGCGGATTTATTTGCCGTGGTCGATTCCCGGGAGCAGGGCCTTGAGGCGATGAAGCAGGGCGCCGTGCATTATTTTGTGCGCCCATGCGACCCAGAGGAAGTCGAAATTGTCACCGCCCGGGTTTTGGCCGAGCGCCGTTACCGGAAGCAGGTGGAGCGTCTCATACGCTCATACCTGCAGCAGCTGGAGAGCGATGACCAGCTGGCCGTGAGCAAAACCATGAAGGAGCTGTATCAACAGGTGATCAAAATTGCCGAGACCGGCGCGCACCCCGTGCTGCTCGCCGGTGAAACCGGCACCGGCAAGGAACTTCTCGCCCGGATTATCCATCTCCACAGTCCCCATTTCATGTCTCCCTTCATCCCCCTGTGCTGCAAAGAAGTGACTTCCGCCAGACTGGAAGAGTATCTGCTCGCGATGAGCAGGGAGAACAGTTTGTGCGGGGAGGAGCTTGAGAACGGGCAGGCCCTGGAGGGTGGCACCCTCTTTCTCTCGCACATCGAACATCTCGGCAAGGCGGATCAGGCCCGCGTGTTTAAATTCCTCAAGGGGATAAGGACCGCCGCGGAGCGTAAGGCCAGCCGGAAACCCTGGGGCAGGTGCGTGGTGGCGGCAACGGGTGAAAATTTGAAAAAACTGGTTGACGGGGGTAAATTTAATAAAGAGCTCTATCGGCTCTTGAGCAAACGCACGGTTCATATTCCGCCGCTGCGGAAACGTCCCGGCGAAATCATGACCTTGGCCCAGCACTTCATCGAGGCGTTCAACAAAACCTATGACCGGCAGGTGAAAAAAATTGATCCGGCGGTGAAGCACTACCTGGAATCCTGCGAATGGCCCTGCAACGTGTCCGAGCTGAAAAATGTCATCGAGCGTGGCGTGATCAGCTCGAAGTCCGAGCACCTTACCATGACGGACCTGGAATTTACCGGCAATAGGCAGGTGGCGTCGCTGGGTACGCTGCTTTTAAACGGCAGCTTTCTTTCCCTGGATGAGATGGTGGCGCTCTACGTCAAAACGGTGCTCAAAAAGGTGAAGGGCAACAAGAGTAAGGCGGCCAAGCTGTTGAAGGTGTCGCGCAATACCCTCAAGAAGAAATCGGTGGTCATCTGATCCGGCTGCCGCGCGGTAGGGGGAGGCCCCGGCGGGCATGCCGCCGCAGGGAAAAATTTTAAGGGCAAGATTGTCGTGGAGTGATGCCTTTTCTTCTTCTTCGTGTCTTTCGTGCGCTTCGTGGTCAAAAAATGAGGGTGCAGGGAACAGGGAACAGGGTGCAGGACCCACCGCTCTCTCCTGCATCCGCTTTTACTCCTTGCTTCTGAGCTTATCAAATCCTAAGCACGAAATCCTAAATCCGAAACAAATTCAAATGTCCGAAATTCAAATAAAGGGCAAACTATGACACGCAAAGGGGGACGCCCTTAAATTTCTAAAATTCATTTTTCCGTCAAACGTAGAATTTAAAGACGACCCCTCGTCAATCTTGAAAATTGAAAAACAAGGTTTATAAGAAACGGTCTGATCATTGTGGAGGGGATATGATTAATCTACCTACGGAGGCGCGTTCGATGAACGGGCACTCACTGCCTATAGACAGAGGGACGTTCATGCTGAAATTGCTTTGCGGGAAGGAGGACCCATTACAAAGATAGTTTGTGCCACAAAGATCTGAAAGAAGTGAGTCGTTATGCACCTTGGG
>CAYWLT010000070.1:0-12145 GCA_964459295.1 uncultured Thermodesulfobacteriota bacterium | reverse complement strand
TCTGAGTCCTTCGTTCTTGTCATTCTGAGCGGAGCGAAGAATCTCAGTATGTCGCTCAGGGTAATCGCCACGAAGAATTTCCCCGGATGCATTAGGGCAAAAACGGAGATTCTTCGGCTGACGCCTCAGAATGACACGCTATGTAGTTGTGGACGGGGCTGATGGATACACAAGAATGTGAAGGAGCGGCTTTGGAAGAGGACAGCACGGTAGAACAGAAGATGGAACCAACCGAACCTGCAGAGCAACCTGCAGAGCAGGAAGCTCCACAGACCGCGGAGCAGGCGGGTCCGGGTAGAGAGCGCTTGAAATGCATCATCGAGTGTCTGATATTTGCCTCTGACATTCCTCTCACCGTGGAAAGGATACGGCAGGTGCTGGAGGATCTGCAACCCCGGCAGATCCGAGGGTTGGTGGAAGATCTGATGGAAGACTACCGCACCAAACCGCGGGGCATTTATATCAGGGAAGTTGCCCATGGTTTTCAGTTGTGCACCAAACCCGAGTTCGCGCCCCTGGTTCATCAGATGAGAAAGTCGAAGCCGTATCACCTTACCCAGCCCACCCTGGAGACGCTGGCGATCGTAGCATACAAGCAGCCGGTCACCAAGGCTGAAGTGGAGCTGGTGCGGGGAGTGGATTGCTCCGGGGTGATGAAATCGCTGATGGATAAAAAGCTGGTAGCCATCCAGGGCAGAAAAGAGGTGGTGGGAAGGCCGTTTCTCTATGTCACAACCCCTAAATTTCTTGAAGTCTTCGGTCTGGAAACGCTTGCCAGCTTGCCCACTATAGAAGAGATCAAACAGCTGAGCGATACGGCGATACCGGCGGCTGAAGAAGAAACCCGGTAGATCCAATGGCCATGCAGGAACGGCTGCAAAAAGTGATTGCCCGGATGGGCATCGCTTCGCGAAGGGAAGCGGAGCGGATCATCAGGGAGGGACGGGTAAGCGTCAACCGGAGCACCGTTACCGAACTGGGGACAAAGGTTGATGCGGCGTGTGATGTGATCGTGGTGGACGGAAAAAAACTGACCGCCCCGCCCGCCCATCTGTATATCCTCCTGCATAAGCCTCCCGGCTATGTGTCCACCCTGCGTGATCCGGAGAATCGCCCGGTGGTGGTGGATCTGCTGGGCAGCATCCCAAGCAGGGTATTCCCGGTGGGAAGGCTTGACTATGATGCGGAGGGGCTGCTCTTGCTGACCAACGATGGCCCGCTGGCCCATCGGCTGCATCATCCCCGTTACGGGGTCAGGCGGACGTACGAAGTCAAGGTGAAGGGAGTTCCATCGGAAGAGTCGCTGAATTGTTTGCGTACCGGCATGCGCCTGGAAGACGGCATGACCCTTCCCGCCCGGGTCGGCTTTCTGCGAAAGGCGATCCATAACAGCTGGATTCGAATGACCCTGGGTGAGGGAAGGAACCGGCAGGTAAAAAGGATGTGTGCCGCGGTCGGCCACCCGGCCCTAAAGATAAAGCGGGTAAGCTTCGGCCCGCTTACCCTGGGCGATTTAGAGCCGGGACGGATCCGATATCTTACCCGGGAAGAAGTGAAGAACCTTTATAGACTGGTTTCTCTGGCAGGCTGCTGACCATTCATTTTCAACAACCTGCTTAAATAAGAAAAGAGATGAGCCGATGCTTACCGCGGAACAACTGAAAAGGGAACTTGCCGATTTGGAGCAACAGTGCGTTGACCACTTGATTAAGCGTTTTGCCGGGTGGGAAATCTGGGCCAAGGTCTCACAGCGCGTGGCTGACGGAGAGGGCGTCGGGGAGGATGAAGTTCCCGAGGCCTTCCGCCTGGAATTGAAAATGATGAAGGTGATGCTTGAGATGGAGGCGCTGGGAAAATTTGACTGGAACAACCCCACGCTGCGGCGGATCCTGGGGGAACTGGCCGCCGGTAAGTTCTATGCGTTTTTCGGGAAAATGATCACCTCCATCGCCTTACGGGTGGCCCGGGCGGCGGGAGTGAAATCACTACTGGAAATCGGCGCGGGCAGGGCCAATTTGACAAACATCATGCTGGAGCAAATGAGCAGGACGGGTGTCAAGCTGCCGCTGGTGGTGACCGACGCGCAGCCAATCATTCTCGAGCAGGTAGGGCGGCTCAAGAGCGACCATCCCGGGATTGATCTCACGGCGGCTGTGTGGAATATCATGGAGCAGCCCCCGGTCGAACTGGAGGAAAAACTGACCGGCCCGACCCTCCTCTATGAGCGTTATACTTTAAACTATACCGCCCTGAAGGCATTTGAGCATATCGCCCGGGTGGCGGACATCCTGGTTCTGGGCGACTGGTTTAACTGTACCGGCAAGCTCTACGCCTATGATGAAGTCTTTAAGCGGATCGGTTCTCAGCCGCTCTTTTTCAAGGATGTGAAGCCGATGCTGGATCGGTATTTCCCCAACTATTTGATGTTTGATCAGCGGGCGCAGGAGGCCCTCAAGCTGCCCACCATAATCATGCTGCTTGCCTGGAAATAGCCCGACTCGCGGGGCCGGCGCTCGTTTCAGCGCACCTCACGGTATATGTGCTGCCATGGAACCAATGGAACGGGAAAGCTATTTCGTCGCCGATACCCATCTGGAAAGAGACGAAATTAGAAAAAAGAAACTGTTCTTCTCATTTCTGGAAATGGTGGGGAAAGGGGGCGGTGACCTCTACATACTGGGTGATCTTTTTGATTACTGGGCAAATAACCGGCAGGTGATGAGTGATTGCCGCGAGGTGCTCGATGCCCTGCACCGTCTTTCGCGCGCCGGTTCAAAGGCCTTCTTTCTCATTGGCAACCGGGACCTGCTTCTGGGGGAAAAAGTGCTTTCCCGCTGTGGTGTCACTTTTCTGGGCGAACGCGCCCGGCTGGCGTTGCAGGGCAGACGGATTCTGCTTACGCATGGCCACCTTCTGTTGACCAATGATGTGCGCTTCCAGCGATACCGAAGAACCGCCTGGCCCATCTACCGCATGCTTGATGCCGTCCTTCCCGGTTGGATTGAAAACCGGCTGGCCCGGCGATTCATGCTCAGAAGCAAGCAGGTGATTGAGGCCCAGGCATCCTGGAGATTTCAGTTTCCCGATGATACCATCAGGCGGACCTTTGCGGAGGGCGTCGATATGATCATTTGCGGCCACACCCATTCCCCGCTGATACGGGAATACGACGGCAGAAACACCCTTGTCGTTCTTCCCTGCTGGACCGGCGAAAAGGGGGGATACCTCCGCCTGAAAGACGGGATTTATGAAATAAAAGAATTTTATGCCGGTTAGAAAGGAGCGTGACGACGCAGGATGGCAAGGGAAAAGCACTGCCGGGGATTTACCTATCACTATGATCTGGGGCCGGTGAAGGTAGCCCGGCCCATATCCAAGGCGCTGGGGAAGGCCGCCCGGGTATGGCTGGATTGCCTGGGGCTTGATCGGATGCAGCTTATGCTAATAGGCAATGAAGAACACGATCCCCTGAGTTCCGGCAGCTGTTCACTCCTCTTCAAGGGCGAAGAGATGCTGCCACCCGGTGACCGGAAGCGGCTCATCGACCGCGATTTTGACTGTATCTGTATTGTTGTGGAGAATGATGAAGAGGGGAAATTGTTTAAAAAGCGGGACCGGCTGGAGCGGCTTGTGCTCCGTGAACTGGTGCATGTTGCATGCCCAGAAACGATGGGTAATCCTGCGAGCAATATGAAAATGGTTGAGGACATTTTAGCGCAAAGCGGGAGGTGAGGTATGATAATGCACGAAGAATCGTGGAATGCCGAGAAGCTGTTAAGAACTTCAGGAGCCTACTGGGAGTCCTGTACGCTGCACACGGCAGTTGCGCTGGAGATTTTCAGCCTGCTGGGTTATGAGTATCTCGAGGCCGAAGACCTGGCGCAAAAGACCAATTCCAGCACACGGGCCATAAGCGTGCTCCTTAATGCCCTGGCCGCCATGGGACTGCTGATCAAAACGGGTGACCGCTATGCCAATACCGCGACCGCCAACGCCTTTCTTAACAAATCATCCCCGCACTATTGCGGCTATCTGATTGGCCACCATTCGCATCTGATTAAGGCGTGGGCGGATTTGTCGGAAGCGGTGCGGAACGGGAAGCCCCTGAAAAAGGAGCCTTATAGTCAGGAGGAGGAGCGGGAGAGCTTTTTGATGGGAATGCATAACCTGGCCATGGCCGTCGCGCCCGCGCTGGCGCAGCAGGTGGATCTGCGGGGCAGAAAGCGCCTGCTGGATCTGGGCGGCGGGCCCGGCACCTATGCAATATTTTTCTGCATGGCCAATCCCCGGCTCAAGGCAACGGTGCATGATCTTCCCGAGACCGCTCCCTTTGCCCTGCGTACCATCGAACAGTTCGGGCAGCAGGACCGCATTGGTTTCGTGGCCGGTGATTATATTGATGAGGATATCCGCGGCTCCTATGATGTCGCGCTGCTTTCCCAGATCCTGCATGCGGAAGGGCCCGACACCTGCCAGGATATTATCGAAAAAACGGTGAAGGTGCTGGAACCGGGCGGCCTGATTCTGGTCCACGAATTTATTCTTGGCGACACCCTTGATCAGCCCCTTTATCCGGCGCTTTTTTCGCTCAACATGCTGATTAATACCCCGCAGGGGCAGGCCTATTCAGAGGCCCAGATTACACAAATGTTAAGCCATGCCGGGGTCAAGGACATTACCCGGCTGCTGTTCCGCGGCCCCAATGACACCGGGGTGCTTGCAGGGACGGTGTAGGGGAGCAGGGATGCGGGATGTGCGATGTGGGATATGCGATGGGGGATGTGGGCTGCGATTAGGGAAGTGAGAGATAGATGTCCTTAGTGTACATCCCAGATCGCACATCGCAAATCAATCATTATCCCTCTGGAGGTTCTTATGAAAAAAGAAGTAATTCCCGGATTCCTGTGGCATCTGAATGACGCCATGCTGGTGTTTCAAGTAGCCATTGTAACAACCGTTAATAAGCAGGGACAGGTGAATGCGGCTCCTTTCGGCCTTGTGTTTCCTTTTTGTTCGAGTGCTCAAGAGCCGCAGATGCTCCTTTGCTCAAACCGCGTGTGGCATACGGCCCGGAACATAGATGAAACCGGTGAGTTCGTTATTAATTATGCGCCGTATGCTCTCATGGAAAAGGTGGCTCACACCGGGCTTATGTATTCCGAGGGGATAAATGAGCTGGAGAGGGCCGGCTTAACTGCCATGCCTGCCCTCAGGCTGAAGCCGCCCCGCATTGAAGAGTGCTTTCAGCATATTGAATGCAGGCTGTGCCAAACTATCCGTCCCAGCGCACAGCAGATGAATTTTATTGGCGATATTGTCGCTATCTCCCTGGATGAGAACCTCGCACACAGCAAGCAGGAAGCGATGGCGAAAACTGCCGATCCCCTTTTTCTTTTCGGCATTGATGTTACCAAGATGAAAGGAAACTATGCGCGCTTGGGAACGACCACGACCTACGCCCCGCCGACCACCGATGCCGAATAGCCGGCAATGTGCGTTGTGTGATGTGAGATGTGGGATCTGCGATCTGCGATGTGGGATGAAAATCCGGTAGGAGCGGCTTTAGCCGCGATATATTGCGAGTAAAGAGGAGATGCCTTTTTCGCGGGAGAAATACCGCGACCTGCCGGAGCTTTGATACCGGCTGTTGCCATGCGGGTCTGTCGGTCAAAGTTACCCGGGAGGGCACGATGCTTGAGATAGGATAGGGTGCTTGTGCGTCACCCCCACCTTAATCCTCCCCCGTCAAGGGGGAGGAGTTGTTTTTAGTTTTTTTGATACCCCGCCGCACTGCTACGGGGTCATTCACTCATGCCGCCTTCCTCTTGTCATCCCCGTGAAAGCGGGGATCTATGTCGTATGTGCATGTAGGTAGGGGCGACCGGCCGGACGCCCCTGTCTTTCTGTGGCTTGACGGCGGAATCCGGTGTTTTTTTCGGTGCCGCGGTCATATCGCGGGATCGGAATTGGCGTTGGAAGGCCATGCTCTGTCATGGCCTTCCATGATGTTGGGACGCGACAGAGCGCGTCCCTCCCTATGATCTATTATCGTGTTAAAGGAGAATGATGAATAATACAGGGGAATACGGTGTGGTATTTATGGAGCGACCCTGATCTTCAGCTCTTCAAAAAACGTTTTCTTGATAAGGTCACTTTTTGCCATTCGCAGCACATCTTTCAATGCCGGGCTGGCGCTACGGGCGATTTCATTGATCAGGCTGTCCATGTCATCCAATAAGCGTTGGGATATGGATGCCTCTCTTTTTTTAAGGCGCGCGGCAGCGACGGGAAGAAGGTCGTACAGGATTTTTTGCGCGTGGGCCTTGATGACATCGTCAGTCAGGATGATGAGGGTAATCTCTGGTGAGTTAATGTAATAAAGTTTGGTATAGTTTATCCCCCGTTCATGTGCGGCTAGTACCGTATCCCTGAAGCGGGTAAGGATCTTCTCCCCGCCGCTCTTCGGTGAGAGGAGAAGGGAAACCGGGCAGGACCCGGTTTCCTCACCCGGGGTTGCAATGGTGGAAGGCGCGGTAGAGGTGGACTTAGGGCTGACCGGGACGGGATCGATGTCGCTTGCGGTCTCTTCGGTGTAAGTCGAAGTAACAGTGGAAGGTGTGTCGAGCGCCATGCTGGGACCGACGCCCCAAAAAAGGGTTACATAAAGTAAAGCAATCAATCCGAATAGTCTGTGCAATGGGAACATGGTAAATCTTAATCAAAGGTGAAAGTGTTTGATCAAACAGTATTATCGGTCTTTTGTGGTATTTCTTAAACGGTAACTACTTGCATTACCCGGCCAGATGCCTTTGCCCTAATAACGTGTCAGTTGAAGAAATAATCTACAAGGAATCAGATTTATTGATGGTTTTGCAAAACGAGACACTCGCTGCTGGTAAAATCCCTGATAATACTGACGATTGTTTCCGGATCTTCTTCCTGCCGGAAAATGGTGAGGTCTGCATCAGAAATCTTTTTTGTTCCGGCCATGGTTTCTCGCATCCACTGTACCAAGCCTTTCCAATAGTCACCGCCAACCAGGATAACCGGGAAACGGGAAGCGCGTTGGGTTTGAATAAGGGTAATGGACTCCATAAATTCATCTACGGTTCCAAACCCGCCGGGGAATATAATGAAGGCATGCGCGTACTTGACGAACATCACTTTTCGACAAAAAAAATATCTAAATGACAGGAGTTTCTCAACATAGGCATTCGATTTTTGCTCCATGGGGATTTCTATATTTAAGCCGAGGGAAAGACCGCCACCTTCCTTTGCACCCCGATTAGCCGCTTCCATGATGCCGGACCCGGCGCCGGTTATAATCGCGTAACCGGCTTCAGCGAGCAACCTGGTTGTTTGCCGTGCCCTCTCATAGTAGGGATCCGTCGAAGGGGTACGGGCAGACCCGAAAATGCTCACCGCTTTTCCCACCTGTGCCAGCTCTTCGAAACCCTCGACGAATTCGGCCATGATTCTGAATATTCGCCAGCTTTCCTGGCCGGTTGTGTCATAAAATTCTTTCATAGCTGATCTCCTTGCGTCGGTTCGCTTACCTTGACCGGATTGAAGGATAGTAGAGAAGGGCGTCTTTGTCTATCAAAAATCGCTTGTCTGCCATGACAAAAGTTTTTGCCAATTTCCCCGGCTGATTGTATAGTTATGCTATTGCATGTACCCCGGTATGGGACCGATATGAAGATCAAGCCGTTCAAACTGCATGCATGGGATGTTTCGCCGCGTGAGGCGATAACCATCCAGGAAATACTGCGGGCACGGATAAGGCTCTGTGATACATGCAGAAAAATAGATGTCATCGCAGGTGCTGATGTATCGTTTGACGACGATTGGGGATATGGTGGGGTTATCTCTTATACCTTTCCCGACCTGGAGGAAATTGAGCGTCGTTCGGCACGAATGAAGCTGACATTTCCTTATATACCCGGACTGCTGGCGTTCCGCGAGGCCCCGGTCCTGCTTGCCGCCCTGGAACAGCTTGCAATCGAGCCGGACCTGCTGCTGTTCGACGGGCAGGGGATCGCGCACGGCCGAAAAATGGGGATTGCTACCCATATGGGCATTGTGCTCAATAAGCCGACCATAGGATGCGCCAAGTCGCGCTTGGTGGGGGCATTTACCGAACCGGGCGCAGAGAGGGGCTGCCATAAACCCCTGGTTCATGCGGATGAGACGGTTGGCGCCGTTGTGCGGACAAGGAAGGGAGTCAAACCGATCTTTGTTTCACCCGGCACCGGGATATCGCTTAAAACCTCCATCAAGATTGTTTTGAAGTGCCTGGACGGCTACCGCATTCCCAAGCCCACACGCGAGGCGGATCAGTATGTGGGGCGCTTAAAAAGGAAACCCTGACGAATCATCTCCAGGGCCTCGCAAAAAATTATCGTTTGTAAACAGCAATGGCGCGAATCATCGTAATTCACGCCATTGGCATGATGTGCTGTTTATAATAATTCGCCAGAATACTCCACAGCTCTGCTGTGAAGATGAATGGCGTTCCCTCTCCCCTTGGCGGGAGAGGGTTAGGGGGATATTATATTGGCATCATCCCCACCTTAATCCTCCCCCATCAAGGGGGAGGAGATGTTTTTATCTTTTGATGCCCCGCAGCTCTGCTGCGGGGTTCTGGCTGTGCGCGGATCTTATTAAGATGCGCTGGGCGCCTGTTGCTGGGCCGGGGGAACGATGACAATTTCCACTCTCCGGTTCAGCTGGCGGCCTCCCTCGGTATCGTTGCTGGCAACGGGTTTGGATTCGCCGTAGCCGATGGTCCGGAGGCGGGTCTCAGACACATTTTTCCCCAGCAGGGCATTCTTCACCGCCATGGCGCGTTTTTCGGAAAGCTCCTGGTTTAAGCTTTCACTACCGGTGCTGTCGGTATGGCCCTCGATCCGGATGGAGGTTTCGGGATAACGGTTGAGAATGGCGGCAACCCGGTCAACCTCATCATAGGAGCCGGCTTTTAAAGCCGCTGAACCGGTATCAAACCAGACATCTCCCTGGAATGTCAAAACCAGCACTTCTATATCACGTCGCGCCGCTTCATTGGTTGCGTCTTCCAGTACCCGCTGCTCGCGCCTGATTGATGCACCCTCCGCGTCGGCCAGGGCCTGCTTGAATTCCCGCTCCTGTTTTTCAAACATATACCCGATCACGCCTCCGGCAAGAGCGCCGACCGCAGCACCTATGGCGGCGCCTTTACCCCCGTTGATGGCCGCACCGACCCCGGCTCCGACGGCTGCACCGGCCGCTGTTCCGATAGCCGTCTTTTTGTGTTCCTGAATAGTGGCGCACCCTCCTGCTATAAGTGCAATTGAGACACATAAAACTATGATTTTCTTCATTGCCGTTCCTCCTCTCTGATTATTGTGTGCAGCCGACTTCCGACATCGCCGCGCATCGCCGTAAATTTATGCTAAAACCGTTCACTAGTCAATCAGAATTTACATGCAGCCAATTTATCTTCCCCCTGAACCTGTCGATTTCGGCATGAAGTATGTCCGGTTTATGCTGCCTTGATCATTATAGATGGCGGAACGTTCTGCCTGCTGCCGGGGTGTGATTTTACGCATTCGCACGTTTGGCGTGCGTGGTGCGTCCCGCCTTGGCAATGAAATCCCGACACCGGCTGACGGCAACCGCCGCTTTATTTGCGGCAACACCTGACTTGTTTCTTCCCCCGGTACACCCATCCGCTGTTTTCGTTCCGGGGTGGCTGGGAGCTTTATTCTTTCCCCCGGCACGGCAATGTCCGGTCTGCATCGTTGTACGGGTTCAAATGCGGATGCCGCATGGTCCCCGGTGATTTGTTTGTCGGGGTGTGGTTTGGTGCGAATCGGCAGGCCTCCCACCTTTTGTCCGGGATGTCTGCGCCCCCCGGGCGGGACTGCGATTTTCCGAATCGTCGGTTTTTTATTTGCTATAGGATCGACAGCCGGTTGTGCGCTGTGGCTGGCATTGCCGGCCGCCGGCCGCCGTAATTTTTTTGCGTTCCGGGTATCAAAGGTGAATCGCTGTTTCATCTCCTTAAAATTATTTATTACCCTGCTGTTGATACCGGACTCCCGTTGAAAATTATCGATAACGGCCGCCGGCCGGTTATAAATGCGTTTGTGGCTGTAATCGGTAACCCGGTATAAATTGCTTTTGTCGACAATAACCGCGTGGTTCTTGTAACGGCAGTGTTTGACGTAAAGCGCTTTATGGCTGCGGCGGGGATCTTTGGCAACCACGCGTGATAGAGGACCCCAGTTCCGGTAGCTATAATATGGTTCATACGGTGCAAGGGGAATCCAGCCCACATAGGCACCCCGGTGTATCCAGGACACCCTGCCCGGATACCACGCAAAGGGAATGTCCAGAAAATGAGCATTCCCGCGCCTCTGGTGACAATTAGGAGGCGCCCAGTACCAGCGGCTGCAGCTGTCAATGTATATCCAGTTCCCGTAGTGGTGGGTTACGTATCCGAAAGGCTCATAGGGAATCCAGCAGTGATCCCCATACCAGACGGTCCAACGCCCTACCGTATACGGAGACCAGTAGGATGGCACATACCGCGGCCTCCAGAACGAGCAATTTGTGCCTTCGTAATAGACGGTCTCCCAGATGCCGTTTTCGCGCAATGCGTATGATTCATGGCGAATGGTTGCGGGCAGGTAATTCTGCTCTTCTCCGGCATCCTGCAATCGATCTTCCCACTTTTCATCCATTTCCCGGTTCCACGCGTCCCATGATTTATCGATGGTGTCACCTCCTCCTGTGATGTTCTGGAAACCGGCCAGGCATGATACTTCGCCCGCCTTGATGGCATGGGTTGAATGGTCAGTCAGGTAGCTGAAGATTACGGTTCCTTCCAGCGATTTCATCTGAACCGAGTCTGCTTTCAGACACATGTCGAAGGCGGTCAGCGGCGGCGCCAGCACTCTGCCAAAGGGGGTGGAGACTTCTATAGTAGCATTGGCGCTTTTATTATAGAACCGGGCAAGCCCGGAATCCATATCCATCCTGGTTGTGTCATTTTCCAGCCGTAGGATATGGAGCCTGGCATTGCCGCCGGTTCTGATCCAGGTGTTGTTGGGTATGATGATTTCTGCTTTCGCACCTTCTTCAGCAAAGAGAAGATCTTCCGCTCCCACCGGCGAATCCTTGACCAGTTGCACCCAATCATCATCATCGGTGACATATCGCAGGAGGTTGCCTTCAACATGGGTCAGATGCCCCACCACCGTGCCCTGATCCTGCGCAGTCCGGAGGGCAAGCGCTGGGGGTATTGCCATGAGCATCAGTGCGAATGCGAACCCGAGCGTAATTGCCAACGTGTGCATATGTGCCTCTTACTGGCCTCATGCGTCAATGTTCGGTTACGCGCGTTCCTGATCCCGCGGGATATCATATCATGGGATCATTGATTACAAGTATATCGCACTTTCATTACCGGAACAAGGGATCACCATGAATTATGCTGCGGTCCGCGCTGCATGGTTATCCTGAAGACTCGTCAGTGCCACCGCCGTTTATGATTGATTTTTGACTCGCTGCCGCGCTTCTGTATAATTATACACGTAATAAGATGAATACTTGTTGCATTATTTTAATCCTGGAGCGGTATCAACGTTTTGCACAACTGTCTGAATTTAAAAACAAAAGAAAGGGGGGAAGCTATGAAGGCAGATGTGCGGATGATCGGTAACAAAATGCTGCTGCCGTCTATGCTGGTATGCCTGGGTTATGGAATCGGGTGTTGTCCCAAGCCCGAGCCGATTACCTGGGAAAAGGTCTTCGGCGGAAGCAGTTTGGACAGGGCATACGCGATTGATCAGACTGCGGACGGGGAATTTGTTCTCGCCGGAACGGTCGGCACCGATGTATACGTAGCCAAACTGGATGGAACGGGTGCCAGGGCATGGGAACGATACTATGGCGACAGCGCGAATGATGCGGCGTATGCCATTGAGCAGGCCACTGACGGCGGGTATATTGTTGCCGGATATGTTCACCCGCCTGACGCCACAAGCGACCTGGACGACGATATTTATATTTTAAAGCTGGATGAAGAAGGAGAGTTGTAGGTGCGCAGGGGCGATTGCCCCTCCGGTGAACGCTTACCCGATTGGCAGACATTGTTATG
>CAYWLT010000069.1:0-12152 GCA_964459295.1 uncultured Thermodesulfobacteriota bacterium | reverse complement strand
AAAAAGCCCCTCCCTCTGAGCCACACGTTATTCAGCACGTCTCAACCTACTTTTTCAACAGCCTGGTAGGTATGATACAGACAATTATAGTGAACAAACGTTCACCTGTCAAGCCGGAATTTACATTCCTTCAATAATGGCAGCGGAGGACAGATAGAGCATGTGCGGCCGGTTTTCCTTGACCACTCCCTGGGAACTGATCAAAAAGCGGTTTGACGTCAATATGCCGGTTCATGACTATCGCCCGCGCTATAACGCGGCGCCGGGGCAGGAACTGTGGGTCATACCGGAAGAGACCCCCAATGATGCCCAATTGTTTCACTGGGGGCTGGTTCCCTTCTGGGCCAATGATCCGAAAATCGGAACTCGCCTGATCAACGCCCGGGCGGAAACCATCGCGGAAAAGCCGGCCTTCCGCATCCCCTTTAAAAAACACCGGTGTCTGGTGCTGGCGGATGGATTTTATGAATGGGATAAAAAAGGGGCCCGGCGGGTTCCCTACCGGGTGGTGCTCAAGAACGAAAAGCCTTTTGCCCTCGCCGGGATATGCGATTACTGGAAAGATGAAACCGGGAAGGAGCTACGATCGTTTTCCATCATAACCACCGATGCCAATCAGCTCATCGCTACAATCCATGACCGGATGCCGGTAATCCTGCTGCCGCATGATGAAAAAGTATGGCTTGATCCCGGCCTGGACCTGATGAAGGCGCTGAAGATGCTGCGCCCCTATCCGGCACATGACATGAAGATGTATCCGGTCTCAACGCTGGTGAATAATCCCAAGAATGACCTGCCCCAGGTTATAGCGATTGAAGAAGGATCACCAGAAACTGAATAAAAGCAATCCCCGGCAGTATTGATTGCACCCACCGGCGAGGTAGTGCTCATTCCACACGGAACCTCATGCTATCGCATCTACCTTTGCCGCAACATATTTTCCAATTGCCGGTGACGAGGTAAGCCCGGCTGACTCGATGCCGACAAGATTAATGGGATCCTCTAAGAATTCACGCAATGCCCAGGTTCCTGTCATTCCCGCTTTCGCGGGAATGACAGGAAGAGGTTGTATGGTGAATTTTCAGAGGCCCCCTTAAATTTTCGCTTCTTCTCCACCGCTGCCCGCCTGGACGCTGTTGTCGCTTCTACCGCATCTTTACACGTTTACGGATTTGCTGAAAACAACCCCTTTATTTCGGGCACAAGGGCGATTGTATCCTTAATGATCCGCTCCTTGGTGCGATCTGTCTTTTCCCCATCGACTTCTTCTTTGGCAAGGATCTGGTAATAGCCGACTACATCACCGCCTTTTTTTCGCACCAGATTTCTGCCCTTTTCCTTGTACTTTTCTTTCTCGTAAGCATTGGTTGTGGTGTAGATAATCACCTTCTTGCCGTCAAACCGGTTCCGGTCAATGAACGTGCGCATGGCCATGCTCAACTTGCCGGTCCAGACGGGAGACCCGAGGATTATATTTTGATAGCCGGCTAGATCAACCTTCTCCGGTTCTATCTTGGTGTGTTTGCCCACCAGCGAGGCGGTCGCCGTTTTAAAAAAGCCCCACTTTCCGGTTCGCTTTCTCAAATCCTTTATTTCCACGATAGCCGCGTCAAGTTCCTTTTGCAAGGCCTCACAACCTGCCCTGGTGTTCCCGGTAAGCGAATAATACAGGATGAGGGTTTTACCGCCGGCTGGTTCGTCCGACGGCGAAGAAAAAACATTACAATACAAGAGGCACAAGAGACACAATTGTCCAAGCACCGCTAATACGCATTTTGAAATCCGATGTGTCATGGCAAATCTCCCTTAGGTTGATTTCATTCAGATTTATTTCGGGTGCACGCTCATCGTGCCTGATATACGGCAGTACCGTTTACACTATTTGTGAATATCATCCTTACACGGGATCTGGCACCCCATGCCCATGCCGTTGTCTCGCAAGGAAAAGCTACCCGGGTTGCAAGGGGAACTAACCATCTCCCTACCCCATGGAAGGCATAGCCAGCAAGTGTAAATGGAACGGATGATCCGGAAGGTGCTTATAGATTGAGTCGTATTGTGGACAGAACAGAAAGATTGAATGAGATGACCGGCAGCGGGATAACGGTATGACGCGCCGCTGGCATGGAAGGGCTATTGAATGCTGCCGGGAAAGCATTGAGGACCAGTATCGGATGGTTAGCCGCGTTTTCCCGCTTCGTTCTCTGTTGCGTCCCGGTTCCGTTTTTTATAACAATGTCATGTCTGAGGGCATCGTTGACTTGATGCACCGCAGGGCATAAGACCACAAAGAGAAACGCGCACAGATAAACAACCTGATGAAATAATTTAATATGCTTCATAAAGTGCACACGGTTAACAGGCATACAAAGTTGTTGTCTCAGTGCATTCTGCCGCGCTTAGATGGTATGCCGTGGCTCGCGTCAAATTGAAAACAGTTGATGGAAACGGCCTGGGAGGGAGCGGTGCGCACTGATGCTAGCGATCCAATTCCGTATCATTCCAGGACGCGGGGTCATCAAGCGGTTCCAGGTGGGTAAAAACGGTCACGTTGGGCAATGTCTTACAAACGGATGCCTCAATCTCTTCCAGCATGCCATGCCCCTTGTGAACCGTCCACCCGCCGGGAACCAGCACATGCAGCGATATAAACCGGCGCCTCCCTGACTGGCGGGTACGAATGGCGTGGCATGCAACCCCGTTTTGCATATACGGCTCGAGCACTTTTTGCAAGATCGCCCGCTCGTCCTCGAGCAGGGCTGCATCCATTAACCCAGACACCGACTTATAGACAATCCGCCCGCCCGACCCGACTATGTTCGCGGCGACCATGAGCGCAATAACCGGGTCCAGCCAATACCAACCGGTCAGCGCTACCGCCCCCACTCCGAACACCACACCCGCTGATGTCCATACATCGGTCAGCAAATGCCCGGCATTTGCCTCAAGGGTGATTGAGCCGTACTGCCGGCCCGCCCGCAGCAGCAAGCGGGCGACAAACAGTTTCACCAGCGATGCCGCGATCGATACCCCTATTCCCATCCCCACCTGCTCAAGCTGCCGGGGAGTGATGAGACGATGCACTGCCGCCGCGCCAATGCCCAGTGCGGCAATCAGAATCAAGGTCCCTTCCACGCCGCTTGAGAAGTATTCGGCCTTGCTGTGCCCGTAAGCGTGGTTCTCGTCGGCGGGCCGGGCGGCTATGGTCAGCATCCCCAGTGCCATCAGCGCCCCGGCAAGATTGACGAACGATTCCAGCACGTCGGATAGAAGACCGACTGATCCCGTCACCAGATAGGCAACGGCCTTGAGGACAATGGTTATAAGCGCCGCGGCAATCGAAATCCAGGCATATCTTGCCAGCGATGAACTGTTTGTGGTATTTGATGTCATGCGGCAGAGTGTAGCACGATCGGCGAGGCTGCTCAACCCTATTTTGCGTGCGTTTCCTGAATGTACAACCAGCACCTGAGGCGGATGGGCAAGAGGTCTGCTTGTTCGCCAAAAATCCTTACGGTTATCCGTTATTGAGAGACGGCAAGCACAGAAAGGTTATACATGTTTCTTCCCACGACGCGCAGGGAAATGGATAAGCTGGGGTGGGATCATGCCGATATCATCCTGGTTACCGGAGACAGCTACATCGACAGCCCTTTCATCGGTATTGCTTTGATCGGTAAGGTGCTTCAGCGGGCCGGCTACCGGGTAGGAATAGTTGCCCAGCCGGAAACGCAGAGCGGCCGGGATATATCCCGGCTGGGAGAACCCCGACTGTTCTGGGGGTTATCGGCCGGCAGCATTGACTCAATGGTGGCCAACTATACGGCGCTGAAGAAAAAAAGGAGAACTGATGACTATACCCCCGGCGGCATCAACAACCGGCGTCCCGACCGTGCCGCCATCTTTTATTCCAACCTCATCCGACGGTATTTCAAAAACACCCGGCCCATCGTGCTCGGCGGCCTCGAGGCAAGCCTGCGGCGCATAGCCCATTACGACTTCTGGTCCGACCGGGTGCGCGCATCCATCCTGTTTGACGCCAAGGCGGATTACCTGCTGTATGGTATGGCGGAGAAGGCAGCCGTAGAGCTCGCCGATGCCCTGCGCACCGGGAGCGACGTGGGGCTTATTCGCGGCCTTTGTTACATAGCCAAGGAAAGCGATGACGCCGGGACAAGAAACGGCTTTCTTGAACTGCCGTCTTACGAAACCGTCTCCCGGGACAAGCTCGCCTTTATCGAAATGTTTCATGCCTTTTATCAGAATTGCGATCCGGTCACCGCTAAAGGCCTCCTGCAGAAACATGGCACACGCTATCTGGTACAGAACCCGCCCGCCGACTATCCCACCCAGGCTGAGCTTGACTCGTTCTACGCGCTTGAATTCGAGCGCGCCCAGCACCCCTATTATCAGAAACAGGGAGAGGTGCGGGCGCTGGAAACGATACGTTTTTCAGTCTCCACCCATCGCGGCTGCTACGGGGAATGCAACTTCTGCGCTATTTCCATGCACGAGGGCAGGCGTATCCAGTGGCGAAGTCCGCAATCCATACTGGCTGAGGCAACTCAGCTTACCCGACGTCCTGATTTTAAGGGCTACATCCTGGATGTGGGCGGGCCCACGGCTAACATGTACGGCATTGAATGCGCAAAAAAAGCATCCCGCGGAAACTGTCCAAAAAAGCGCTGTCTCTATCCGAATGTATGTCCCTCGCTTAAAGCCGATCACCGCCGGCAGCTGGATCTTTTGAAACGAATCCGGCACATAAACGGGATCAAGAAGGTATTTGTGGCCTCCGGCATCCGCTACGATCTGCTTCTGAACGACCGAAAACATGGCCCGGAGTATTTGCTGGAACTGATCAAGCACCATGTTTCGGGACAGCTGAAGGTGGCGCCGGAACACAGCGAGGATACGGTGCTGAAGCTGATGGGAAAACCCGGCACGACTTCCCTGGTTGCATTCAGAGAACTGTTCTACCGGATGTCCGGCGCTGCCGGACAAGATCAATATCTCACCTATTATCTGATTGCCGCACACCCCGGCTGCAGCGAAGATGACATGCGACAGCTCAAGCGCTTTACCGAGCACACCCTCAGGATCAGCCCGGAGCAGGTGCAGATATTCACCCCGACGCCTTCCACTTATTCCAGCCTGATGTATTACACGGAGTTGGACCCTTTTACCGGACAGCCCCTCTTTGTTGAAAAGGATCCCGTGCGGAAGGCCCGCCAGAAGAATATTGCAATCCGGAAGCGAAACGGGTAACGCATGCCGGTGCAAGGGCACTGTCTCGCGGGGGGAGCGGGTAAGGGGGTAAAAAAGATTCCCTCTCCCCATCGCGGGAGAGGTTTACCCGCCTCTGACGGCGCCGATGGCGACCAGGGGTTAGGGTGAGGGGTAATATTGAATCTATTTTCCTGTTAAACGGGGCATAACCAAATGCGCGAAGTGCTGAATAATATAAAATCACTGCCGGACGTGGAGATTGCCGAGATACTTACCTTGCGATTTCAATAGTGCCGGATTGTTAATAGGGAGGTACAACGGAATTTTTCCTGTATTTTTGATAAAGCAGATGCTATGATGAACATTCAACTGCCCTGATAGGAGGACCGGCATGATTAAAAAAACAGCGATTATTCTGCTTGTCTGTATTTTTTACGCGGCGGCATTTTCCCTGCACGCACTGGCGGCCAATCAGCAGGCTGAGGAAGTTTTGCTAAAAGACATTCTCACGCCCATGCGACCCGCTTGTGTGAACATCGATCAGGCAGGTGACCTAACACTCATTAGTTCGAAAACCGCAGAGCTGATTGATGCCTTGTCGCTTGCGCTGAAGGATGGGGATGCGGAATCGCTGCGGCCGGTCGGTGCTGATTTCGCGGCGGCAGTTGACCAGATGCGGGAACAGCAGCTCGTTCCAGAATGCAGAGATGCTGTGCTGTCCGGGCTGTATTATGCAGGCTGGTCGCTTTTTCAGACGCTATCGGGAGGAGGAGACCAGGTCTGTACCGCCCTTTCCGCCGGCGGCATTATTGCGGACATCCTGATCGTGCTGCAATCATACCAGCTTTGCGCCATTGATAACTCGGAGGTCCCCGATGAGGCGCTTCGGGAGACCATCTGCCGGCAGCAGAAATTGGTCAAAACCTGTGATTTTATAGCCGGCTGGTTGTATGTGACTCAATGTTCTTATGATGCCTCCTTCATCACCTACCTAACCCTGATCGTAAACTTTTTGACCGTTTTTTCGGTGTGCGCCTGATGAGCACTAACAGGCTGTTGAAAAACACCCATCTACTTCGTGGCTCAAGGGAAGGTGCTTTTGACGCCACAACCATGTGTCTTTACGCTTACGGCACGACCCGGTACCTTCGACTTAAACCGAGGACAGGCAGCTTTGCAAAGACTTCGCTACGGGCTGTTGCCATGCGGGTCTGTCGTACCAAGCGAGAGAGATGCTGCCGTTCTACCGGTTCCGAATAATTGTGTTGCGGCTAAAAAGCCCCTCCCCTTTGAGCCACGTGCTATTTAGCAGCCTTTTTCTCAACAGCCTGCTCATGATCACAAAGAAAAGAGGTACATGCCCCTATGAGCGAAACAGTGCGGATGTGGACGGAAATTGTATTTGATCTGTTCTATCTGTCAACCATCTGGACGCTGGTCGGCATTATGTCGTACAAGTTACCCAGGATCCCTCGGAACAGGTTGCGCTTTGCCGGCGTCTTCCTGGCCGCGTTCTTTTTTCTGGTTCTGGGGGACACCGGGCTGCTGGGCTCGCGCATCATCGCCTATGCGGCCGGCGGTCTTGACTACAGTCCGGCATTTTTAGGGGGCTCGATCCACCTGGCCGGCCTGGGCAACCTGTCAACTTCAATCACCGTGACCATTTTTTACCTGTGCTTTCTCGAACTGTGGCGCCGGAGGTATGACCACCCCTTTACCGTCTGGTATTATGTGCTCGCCGCCGCCGCGGTTGTTCGCTTCGTGGTTATGATGCCGCCGCAAAATCAGTGGCAATTCCACATTGCCCCGGTGGGCTGGGGCATCTTTCGCAACATCTTTTTAACCATTCAGGGCCTTGGGGTTGCTTTTCTCATCCTGCGTGACGCGCGACGGGCGCAGGACCGGCTGTTTGCAACCTTCAGCGCGCTTATTTTTGTGTCATTTTTGTGCATGTTGCCGGTTGTCCCCTTCTATCCGCGATTTCCCCTGATCGGCATGATGATGATACCGAAAACAGTTGCCTACATGGCAATCGCCTTTATCGGATACAAACATTTCTTCCGGGATTATAAAAGCGGTTGAAGGAGCAGCCTTCAGAATCCGCAGCACCGGCTGCACCCCGACTATCACCTTCATCGCGAGGACCGGGGAGAGGGGGCATCTGAATCTGTTTTTGCATCAAAGAACGCATTAATCCATTCCCGCTGTTCACGGAGGGGACAAGCGGCACTATTTTGATACAAAGCGTCTCCATTATTTCTGATCGCCATGAGAAATGCTGATTGCAAAGCTTCCTTGAGTGGTGCCCCGACCACGCTGCTGTCGGAATAAGGGATCAGCGGACATGGCTCAAGGTTACCGTCGGGACTTATGTGAATCAGTCCACCCTCCACCGCAAGACATCCGCCATAGCCCCTCTCGCTACCGGGGAAGACAAGAAATAAGGCATGAAACTTTTCTGACAGCACATTTTTTATAATGCCCAGCTTTTCCCGCTGAATGCCGGAAAGCACCATCTCCTCTGTTCCTTTCGCAACCGGGACGTATTCCTGGAAGAAAACCAGGCTGCACCCCTTCTCCACCAGATGCTTAATAAACTCTTCACTGGTCACAACCGTAAAATTATCCCGGGTAACCGTCAGTGATGCCCCAAAAAAATTGCCGCCTCGCCTCAGCTCCTCCATTGTTTTTTGTATTTTTTCGTGCACCCCTGCGCCTCGGCGCTTGTCCGTGTCCTTTTCAAATCCTTCCATGCTTATCATGGGGACGACATGTTTCTGTCGTTTCAATTCATTCACGATTTCCCGGCTCAGCAGCATTCCGTTGGTAAATACCAGAAATATTATCTCAGGAAAGCTACCGGTAACCTGCACGATATCGTGCCGAATAAACGGCTCTCCTCCCAACAGCATGACAATTGATATTCCCAGTTCATGCGCTTCGCCCATAATTTGCTTCCATCGCCCCATTGGCATTTCTCCATCACCGTTCCGCTGCAGTGCCTGTGCATAGCATCCCTGACAGGCAAGGTTACATCTGTTGGTAATACTGGCCATCATCATCGGCGGTGCCGGAATGCCCAGCTTTCCCCATTGCGCTCTTCTTCGCGCCGCCTGTTTCTGCCGGCGGATCATCCGTAGCGCATAAACGGCCAATGCCGGTTTCTTCATGGACATTTTCAACGCTTTTCTTAAAATCCCGCCGATTGACCCATTGATGCGGACGCGGTTTGGGTTTGGGCTGCCGCTCTTCATAACAGAAAAGCACCTCCGAAGCTGTTGCATGATTATGCGCAACCGTTCGTAAAAGCCATTCTGTTCACTCCTCGGCACACGCTAACTGCGCACCATGGTGAACCACTCCGCCTTTTTTATCATTACTTCCAGGTGTCGTCCATAGGATTCTTCCTGTTCTGAAATTAATAAATGAAATTGCGCGCCGGTGACTTTCCCCGCGAGAAATATGGTATATTTGCGTATATTAATTAATCGGCGGGGGTTCCGCCGGTAAAGGAGATGCATGTGCCTTCCCGTCGCCCTCGGCCGGCCACATACTGATCCGGCGAAACATACCGTACGCCGTACAACCGATATACGCATCCTTTTCCTGAAAAAATCGAAATATTAGGGTTTTCTCCGGCAGCTCGCTCCCGCCGCAATCATCAGCCCGCCTAATGTGAACATCGGCCCTCGCGGCGAATCCGGCGCTAAAAAAGGATTGACAGGGAAACGAATATTAGTTAATAAATGTGTACTAAATCCATCAGGCAGAGGCTATGATCAGGAAGAAAACAAAAAACCCATCCCGGCGCAAGGCAGAAGCAACCGATTGTGACAGGCTTTCCTGCCAGGTGTACATCAACCTCCAGAAAATCTTCCGATGCCTGAACATGGGGCGGGGGTTGCAGGGGAAGCGCTTGCCCATCACCATGACCCAGATGCGCGCGCTTTCCCTGTTTAATGAGCGGGACCGCATCAGCATCAGTGATATAAGCCGGTCGCTGGGAATGTCGCTGCAAAGCGCCACCAATCTGGTGTGCCGCCTTGAGCAACTTGATTATCTGGAGCGGACTAAAAATGAAATGGATAAACGGGTTTCCGATATCAGGCTGACGGCCAAGGGCAAGAAGCGCCAGGAGATGTTCAGGAACAGTGAAATTGAGACGGTAAAACTGCTCCTTGAACGCTTGAACACGGTGGAAGGCAGGGTTTTAAATGAAACGCTCCATGGTGTTGCCCTGCTCTTTGAAAAAGCAAGCATTACCTCTTCTAACCGTCCATAGCGCGGGACAACGCCGCATCAAAGACAGAGGGAGATGCGCAATGAAGCAGGTGAAAGGACTGGGAGGCTGGGTACGCAGCGCCATCTGGCTGGAGCTGATTATTCCCGGGTATTTTTTCGGTACAGCTTTCGGCACCGCGGACGCGAAATGCCGTTTTCTTGACCGGTTTATGTATCCTCCGTTCTTTATCAATATCTGCGGATACTTCCGGGATCTCCCGGTGGGCCATTATACGGGAAGATTTTTAGGGGTCATGGCCGGTGCTTCTATCGGGGTGCTCTGGGTGCTGCTGATGGGGGTTTTTTACAAATGGGTGCTCACGGACTGGGCGTATTCAAAGGCGGCGCGCCTCGGCTCGATGGCGTTTATCCTCATCGCGCTCATGACCGGCTTCATGTCATACATGTTCAATGAAAGCATCGGCATGGGGCTGCGCATTGATGAGGACGCCCCCGCCGAACTGGTGGGGAAAAACCTGGTGCAGGACTACGGCTCATTTGTAAAAGGCACCACGATCACCGGGGAGAATGCCGGTCTGCTTGCCGCCTACGGCACGGTCCGGGCCAACCATGAAGCGAGCGCTCACCGCTGGTGGGTGGCATCCCTGATATTCATGTATTTCTGGTTTATCCTTTATTTCATCTGCGCCCACCGTTTCTTCAAGCGCAACCTGGTGCCGCGGGAGTCCTGCTTCAAGCTGCAGATGATCAACCTTGCCGCGATCGTCATCTATTTGCGAATGGGCTTCGGCATTACCCCGGCAGAATATAATTACATCGTCACCCGGTTGCCCCACCTGCTGGGAGGAGGAGGGTAACATGGCGCGGCCCGCCTTCACCCGCGAGGAATTTGTACGGCATGTGAGGAACATGGCGCTCCTGGGGCTGCTTTTGTACCTCGGCGGGATACTGACCGGTTACGTGAGCAATTGGGTGTGCCTGATGCTGGGGTTGTGCGGGCTGACGCTGTTGTTCACTGATTTTTACTTCGGCAGAACCCGGGGCGCCGCATGCTTCTGGTTTTTTGTTTTCATCTGCGGCATGGGCATCTACAAGCCGTTTTGCTTTCCGGTCAACGCGGAGGCGTGGAAGCTGCATGCCAACGACATGCTCGACTGGGTCGTCGGCGGGAAGGGCGCCATGCTGTTTTCCCGGGCGGACTGGGTGATGCTGACCCCGCTGCTCGCCTACACCTTGTACATTGCCTTCAGGCTTTTGAAAACGCCGCCCGACCCGGCGGCCAGGGCCAGGAAAACCGTGGCCACGAAAAAATGGCGCATGTTCACCCAGACCTTTGTGCTGGTGTGCTATTTTGAAATTTTCGCTGCCGGCATGACCGCCCGCCCCATCGAAAATCCCGAACTGCTCTTCTGGGCGCTGTCCATGCTGCTGGGCTCGCTCCTGCTGCCCTTTTTTATCGGCCGCTGGTTCTGCGACTGGTTCTGCCCGGTCGGCGCCCTGCAGGACGCCATTCTGAAGCACTTTAAGAATTACAAGGGTATTAAGATTAGTGATAAATTCCGATCCCAGATTAACCGCATTTATGTCCCCGCCCTGATGGTGGGCCTCATCATTGTTGTGTACACCTTCGAACGGGTTTTCCAGCTCGCCCCCGCCGCCGAGATGATCCGCTCGCCTGACTGGAAAAATCCCTGGAAACCGATGGTATGGACCAAGGTGCTCACCAACGGCATGTTTCTCGGATCGATTCTCTTTGCCTACCGGGTATACTGCCGTTATTTCTGCTGGTATATCGGCTACCGGGTGACCCTGGGGCAGCTGTCCCTGTACCGCGTGCCGTTTAAAACCGAGCGCTGCCAGGTTTGCCCTGAATGTCCGCCCGAAGCGCATTGCACCATGGGCTACCAGTTCCAGTCGCAGCCCGAGGGGGAGGAACGGCTCTCCATCAGAACTATCGGCGAGGCGCCGGCCACCTGCACCCTCTGCTATGAATGCCGGGACACCTGTCCCCATGGCGTGTTCAAGGGCAAAATTGATCGGATCAATGTCATTCCCGAGCGCTGCGTGGGCTGCCGGCTCTGTGAGCTGGCCTGTTCCGGAAGCCGCCTCGGCGTCTTCGATCCAACCCGTTCAAACATCAGGGTTGAAATGGAGGGGATGCCCGAGCTGCCGGTACCGAAAATCAAGGACACCTGCGACGCCTGCAACGGCGATCCCGCATGCATCAAGGTCTGCCCGGCGCGGGTGATCATCTGGGACAAGGAGGGCGTGCGCCGGGGCAAGCAAATCAAGCGGCCGGGCAGGGTGAGAAAATTGTTGCGCCGGCTGAATCCCTTTTCCGGAACACCGGTTGTCTGTGACAACCTCTGCGGCGCCTACCCCCAGGGATGCCCTACCTGCGACCAGAACACATCGCACAGGCGCGAGGAAGCCAAAGGAGTCGCCGCATGAGCGGAGCAATGCTTTACAAGGGATATACCAGGAAAATCCTGCGGGTAAACCTCACCGCCGGATCGGCCATCCCCGAGGAGCTCCTCAACCGGCAGCTCAGAAAATACATCGGAGGCGCGGGCCTGGCCGCCCGGATGCTTTATGATGAGCTTCCGCCGGGCATTGATCCCCTCTCCCCGGCAAACAAGGTTCTTTTTCTGGCGGGGCCGCTCGCCGGCACCATGGCCCCC